>NZ_JBFBFP010000046.1:0-62224 GCF_040684275.1 Streptomyces sp. NPDC091371 | reverse complement strand
CCGCCGCCTCCCGCCCCCCCCGGTAACCCCGGGCCCCCGCCCTCACCACGACCGCGGGTCCGGGCAGAGCCCGGGAAGCGGCGGGGCGGGGACACGCGCAGGGTCGTCACCGGGGTCGAGCTCGCCGACGGCTACCGCCTCGCGGCCGACCTCGTCGTGCTCGCCTGCGGCGTCCGCCCCCGCACCGGCCTCGCCCAGGCGGCCGGGCTGGAGATCCGCAAGGGCATCGTGGTCGACGACCACCTCCGCACCAGCGACCCCCTCATCCACGCCATCGGCGACTGCGCCGAGCACGCCGGCCAGGTGTACGGCCTGGCGGGCCCGGCGCTGGAGCAGGCCGACGCCCTGGCCGCCACCCTCACCGGCCGGCCCGCCCCCTACACCGGCACCCGCGCCCTCACCCGCCTCACCCTGCCGGGCGCGCACGGCTCGCTCGACCTCGCCGCCTTCGGCGAGACCACCCCCCGCCCCGGCGACGACGTGGTCCGCCTCGCCGACGCCACCCGCCGGACCTACCGCAAGGTCGTCCTCCGCGACGACCGCCTCATCGGCGGGGTGCTGCTCGGCGAGCTCTCCACCGTGGGGGCCCTGGCCCGCACCTGGGAGGGCGACGAAACACCGCACGACCTGTTCCACCTGCTCACCGACGACGGAGGCCACTGACATGACCGTGACCGAGCCCTTGCCCACGATCGTGCTCATCGGGCACGGCATGGTCGGCCAGCGCTACCTCGAAGCGCTCGCCGAGCGCGGGGTCACCGCCACGCACCGGATCACCGTGCTCTGCGAGGAGCCCCGGCCCGCCTACGACCGCGTGCACCTGACCTCGTACTTCTCCGGCAGCACCCCCGAGGACCTGTCCCTGACGCCCGCCGGGTTCATGGCGGAGCACGGCATCGACCTGCACCTCGACGACCCGGCCGAGCACATCGACCGGGACGCCCGCACCGTCACCTCCCGCTCCGGGCAGGTGTTCCCGTACGACGTGCTGGTCCTGGCGACCGGCAGCTACCCCTTCGTGCCGCCCGTCCCCGGCAAGGACGCGCCCGGCTGCTTCGTCTACCGCACCATCGAGGACCTCCTCGCCATCGAGGAGTACGCGAAGGGCCGCAGCTGCGGCGCGGTAGTCGGCGGCGGGCTCCTCGGGCTGGAGGCCGCCGGCGCGCTCCAGGGTCTCGGACTCGCCACCCGCGTCGTCGAGTTCGCCCCGCGCCTGATGCCCGTACAGGTCGACGAGGGCGGCGGCGCGGCCCTGCTGCGCACCATCGAGAACATGGGCCTCACGGTCCACACCGGCGTCGGCACCCAGGAGGTGCTGACCGGCGAGGACGGCCACGTCAGCGGGATGCGGCTGTCCGACGGCTCCACCGTCGACACCGACATCGTCGTCTTCTCCGCCGGTGTCCGCCCCCGCGACCAGCTGGCACACGACTGCGGGCTGGACGTCGGCGAGCGCGGGGGCGTTGCGGTCGACGCCCGCTGCCGCACCTCCGACCCGTACGTCTACGCCATCGGCGAGTGCGCCCTCGCCGTCGACGGCCGCGTCTACGGCCTGGTCGCCCCCGGCTACGAGATGGCCGAGACCGCCGCCGACGATCTGCTGGGCCGCGACAAGGAGTTCACCGGAGCCGACCTCTCCACCAAGCTCAAGCTGCTCGGCGTGGACGTGGCCTCCTTCGGCGACGCCCACGGCGCGACCGCCGACTGCCTCGACGTCGTCTGGTCGGACTCCCGCTCCGGCGTCTACAAGAAGCTGGTCGTCTCCCCCGACGGGGTCCTCCTCGGCGGTGTCCTGGTCGGCGACGCGGACTCGTACGGCCTGCTGCGCCCGCTCACCGGCAGCGTGCCGCCCGTCGCCCCGGAGCAGCTGGTGCTGCCCGCCGGACTCGGCGCGCCGGTCGCGCTCGGCCCGTCCTCGCTGCCCGACCACGCGGTGATCTGCTCCTGCCACAACGTCACCAAGAAGGCGATCACCGCCCACACGACCCTCCCCGAGGTCAAGAAGTGCACCAAGGCGGGCACCGGCTGCGGCGGCTGCCTCAAGGTGATCGGGCAGCTGCTGCCGGCCTCCGCCGACAAGGGGCTGTGCGGCTGCTTCCCCTTCACCCGTGCCGAGCTCTACGAGATCGTCCGCACCCGCCGCCTGACCTCGTACGAGGAACTCCTCGACGGGCACGGCCGCGCCGAGGCCCGCGGCGGCGACGGCTGCGAGGTCTGCAAGCCCACCGTCGGCTCGATCATCGCCTCGCTCGCCCCGACCCTCGGCGCGAGCGGCTACGTCCTCGACGGCGAGCAGGCCGCGCTCCAGGACACCAACGACCACTTCCTCGCGAACATGCAGCGCAACGGCTCGTACTCGGTCGTGCCGCGGATCCCGGGCGGTGAGATCACCCCGGACAAGCTGATCGTGATCGGTGAGGTGGCCCGCGACTTCGGCCTCTACACGAAGATCACCGGCGGTCAGCGCATCGACCTCTTCGGCGCGCGCGTGGACCAGCTCCCCCGGATCTGGGCCCGGCTCGTCGACGCGGGCTTCGAGTCCGGGCACGCGTACGGGAAGGCCCTGCGGACGGTGAAGTCCTGCGTGGGGCAGACCTGGTGCCGCTACGGGGTCCAGGACAGCGTCCGCATGGCCATCGACCTGGAGCTGCGCTACCGGGGCCTGCGCGCCCCGCACAAGCTCAAGTCGGCGGTCTCCGGCTGCACCCGCGAGTGCGCGGAGGCGCAGAGCAAGGACTTCGGGGTCATCGCGACGGCCGCCGGGTGGAACCTGTACGTCGGCGGCAACGGCGGGGCCACCCCCCGCCACGCCGACCTCCTCGCCCAGGACCTGTCGGACGCCGAACTGGTCCGGCTCATCGACCGGTTCCTGATGTTCTACATCCGCACCGCGGACCGGCTGGAGCGGACCTCCACCTGGCTGGAGCGGCTGGAGGGCGGCCTGGAGCACCTGCGGGACGTGATCGTGCACGACTCCCTCGGGCTGTGCGCGGAGCTGGAGTCCCTGATGGCCGACCACGTGGCGCACTACCGGGACGAGTGGGCCGAGACGCTCCAGGACCCGGAGCGGCTGCGCCGGTTCGTGTCCTTCGTCAACGCGCCGGGCGCCCCCGACCCGACGGTGAAGTTCGTGCCCGAGCGCGACCAGGTCAAGCCCGACCTGGCCGTCCTGACGATCGGAGGAGTCCGATGACCGTGGAACTGCAGGTGGCGGAAGGCTGGCTCACGGTGTGCGAGCTGTCCTCGCTCATCCCCGGGCGCGGGGTGGCGGCGCTGCTGCCCGACGGGAGCCAGGCCGCGGTGTTCGTCGACCGCGCGGGGCGTACGTACGCCATCGGGAACCGGGACCCCTTCACCGGGGCGCAGGTGCTCTCGCGGGGCCTGCTGGGGGCGGCGGCGGGCCGCCCCTTCGTGGCCTCGCCGCTGCTGAAGCAGCGCTTCGACCTGGAGTCGGGGCGCTGCCTGGACGACGAGGAGGTGGCGGTCCGGACCTATCCGGTGCGGACCGCCGCGACCTCGTAGGGCTTCGGCTCAGCCCTGGACGGCGGCCGGGTCCATCCACACGAACTCCCAGACGTGGTGGTCCAGGTCCTCGAAGGCGCGGCCGTACATGAAGCCCATGTCCATGGCCGGGCGGGGTTCGGTGCCGCCCGCCGCCAGGGCGGCGTCGACGAGCTCGTCGACCTTCTCGCGGCTGTCGGCGCTCAGGGCCACCATCACCTCGGTGCTGGTGGCGGCGTCGGCGATCGGCTTGGTCGCGAAGGTCTTGAAGTGTGCCTCGGTCAGCAGCATCGCGAAGATCGTGTCGCTGATGACCAGACAGGCGGCGTTCTCGTCGGTGAACTGCGGGTTCGTGGAGTAGCCGAGCTTCTCCCAGAAGGCCTTGGTGGCGTCCAGGTCCTTGACCGACAGGTTGACGAAGATCATCTGGGGCTGGGACATCTCGGTCTCTCTTCTCTCGCGCGGTGTTCGCTGCCTTTCGAGAGGTAGACCGGGGCCGCCGCTGGAACTCATCGCTCCCCGGGGAAATTTCTTCAGATTCTTTCCACGGGGCACGAAACCGCAGGTCAGGCCACCGAGCGCAGCTCCAGCGCCGCCAGCGGGACGAAGCCGAGACCGTCCTCGCTCTCCATCGCGGCATCCCGGCCGGCGAGGCGCTTGTGCAGGGTCAGGGCGATCCGCTCGCCCTGCGCCTTGGCCCGCTCCGCGTTGGGCCCGCGGTACAGGCCGTCGATGGTCGCGTGCCACAGCTGCACCCAGCGGCCGAAGTCCGCGGCGGTCATCTCCCGCGCGGAGTTCAGCGCGGCGTGCGGTGCGAAGGCGTTGCGCCGGTAGTCGGCGCTGCGGAAGAGGGCGCGTTCCCAGAAGTCGGTGATGCGGGGCAGGTGGACCTCCAGGTCCGTGCCCGCGATCTCGGTGAAGAAGGGCCCGATCCGCGCGTCGGCGAAGGCGGCCGTGTAGAAGCGGCGCAGCACGACGTCGAGGTCGGCGCGGCCCGAGATGTCGGCGTCGGCGGCGAAGTGGTTCATGAGACCACCATCCTCCCGCACCGGCGGCGTCCCCAGGGGACAAAGTCCCGCGGTGCCGGGGCCTCCGGCCGGTACGCGCGGCCGGGCACGGCCGGATGCGAGCGCCGCACGCGTATTTCCCCCCACGCACGCACCGGCCCGGAAATCCCTGCCGGAGGATTGAACTCGCAGCGGTCGCCCGTGCGTAATGAGGAGTTGACTTCGCGTCAACTCAGTACTCCTAGGTTCCTCGACGCGTGCGACCCCGCGCCCGACCGGGCCCGGGGCCCTCCCTCCCCCCAGGAGTGACCGTGGAACGTCGTACCTTCCTGCGCGGCGCCGTCGTCGGCTCGTCCGCCGCCGCCTTCGGCGGGACGCTGATGCACGGGGCCGCCTACGCGGCGCCCGCCCAGCCCGGCGCCGGCCCCTACGGGGCCCTCGGCTCGGCCGACGCCAACGGCATCATGCTGCCCGCCGGCTTCACCAGCCGCGTGATCGCCCGGTCGGGCCAGAACGTCGGCTCCACCTCGTACAAGTGGCACAGCGCCCCCGACGGCGGCGCCTGCTTCGCCGACGGCACGGGCTGGATCTACGTGTCGAACTCGGAGATCAACCCCTCCGGCGGCGCGAGCGCGGTGAAGTTCAACTCCTCCGGCACCATCACCGGCGCCTACCGGATCCTCTCCAACACCCGGCAGAACTGCGCGGGCGGCAAGACCCCGTGGAACACCTGGCTGTCCTGTGAGGAGGTCAGCCTCGGCTACGTCTACGAGACCGACCCGTACGGCGTGAACTCGGCCGTGCAGCGCCCCGCGATGGGCCGCTTCAAGCACGAGGCGGCGGCCGCCGACCCGGTGCGGCAGGTGATCTACCTGACCGAGGACGAGAGCAGCGGCTGCTTCTACCGGTTCATCCCCACCACCTGGGGCAACCTCTCCTCCGGCACCCTCCAGGTGATGGTCGCCGGCACCGCCACCTCCGGATCCTTCACCTGGCAGAACGTCCCGGACCCGGACGGCTCCCCGACGACCACCCGCACCCAGGTCTCGGGCTCGAAGAAGTTCAACGGCGGCGAGGGCTGCCACTACGCCAACGACACGGTCTGGTTCACCACCAAGGGCGACAACCGCGTCTGGCAGCTGAACCTCGCGAACAACACCTACGAGCTGGCCTACGACGACTCGCTCGTCCCCGGCGGCGCGGCCCCGCTGACGGGCGTGGACAACGTCACCGGGTCCTCGTACGGCGACCTGTACATCGCCGAGGACGGCGGCAACATGGAGATCTGCCTGATCACCCCGGACGACGTGGTCGCCCCGTTCCTGCGGATCACCGGCCAGTCCTCCTCGGAGATCACCGGCCCGGCCTTCTCCCCCGCCGGGAACCGCCTGTACTTCTCCAGCCAGCGCGGCACGAGCGGCAGCTCGACCGGCGGCATCACCTACGAGGTAACGGGCCCGTTCCGGGTCTGATCCCTCAGGCGGGGCTGGAGGTGCCGCGCAGCGGCATCTCCAGCCCCGCCGGCGTTCAGCCGGCCCCGCGGGGTCAGGAAGCCACGGCCCCACCCTTCAGCAGCGCGGCTCCCAGCGGCGTCACGGTGTGCAGCACCGCGTTCCCGTGCCGCAGCGTCGTCACCAGCCCCGCCTCCCGCATCACGCACGCGTGCTGGCTCGCGGAGGCCAGCGAGACCCCGGCCCGGCGGGCCAGCTCACTGGTGGTGGCCCCGTCCCCGATGGCCCGCAGCACCACCGAGCGGGTGTGCCCCACCAGCTTGCCCAGCGTGCGGACCCGCTGCTCCTCCACCGCCGGCCGCGCCGCCTCGCCTCCCGCCGGCGCCGAGGCCAGCTGCGCGGCGGCCGGGTAGACCAGCACCGGCGGCAGCTCCGGGTCGTGCAGGGTCACCGCCGTGCGGCGGCAGAAGAAGGACGGCTGGAGCAGCAGCCCGCGCCCGCGCAGCCGTACGTCCCGGTCCACGGGGTAGTCGCACTCCAGCACGGGCGCCCGCCAGCGCAGCATCGGCGGCAGCGAGGCCAGCAGTTCGTCCGCGCCCCCGTCCAGCAGGGCGCGCCCGCGGGCGGCCCGCTCGGCCTCGATCTGGGCCTGGATGTGGCTCCAGTACGGCTCGACGGCCGCCCGGTGGTACGCGCGCAGCTCGCCCAGCAGCCTCGGCAGGTGCTTGGCGCCGTTCTCCATGAACTCCCGCAGCCGCGGCTGCACGGCCGCGCCCGCGCCGCCGCCGGCGCCCACCAGCAGGCGCAGCTCCCGCCGCATCCGCTCGGGACGGATCCCGCGCAGGGCGTCGAGGCCCACGTCCCACCCGTACTGCCCCTCAACGGGCGTCAGGAAATCGGGGAAATACCCCCTGCTCGGTATAAGCATACCGAGCGTGCGTGTTTCACTGTTCAACCTGATTCGGGATTCCGTCCGCCATTCACCGAACAACCGGACATCTCGCCGGTCTCTTAGCCGATGAAAGCTGAGAATCGTTTCCCACAACGCATCGGGACGCCCTGCCATCCGTACGCGTGCCAGGTCCACTCCAGTGAAATGGATACGCAGCACCGAACCCCCACCTGTGCAACCGCAATCCCCCCGCCCCATGAGTATGCATGCAGTCACACGTGGTCACCACGCCCTTTCGGCCACAGTTGAAACCCCTTTCGGCAGAGGCGTGACAACCGAAATCCTGTACTCCGCCGGGCACACTCCGATGCGACCGAAACGCTCCGCGAAGGCCGTGGGGGGCTTTGCGGGGCCTGGCGGTCGGTCGCACGGGAAGCGCCGACGTGCCCGGCAGAATGACAGCGGCGGTGGACGGGTGGGGATCCGTCCACCGCCTGCTGGCGTAAAGATTTGTTGAACAGGAAAAAAATAGGCGCGTCTGCCCTCGGGGGTCAGGGATCCCGGGGGCAGACGCGCCGTCTCGGAGGCCCTTCTCAGGGCCGGGGGTCAGCGGCTGTCGCTGCCCTTCGCCTCGGCGGCCGCACGGCCGGCCTCCAGGCGCGCCACCGGAATCCGGAAGGGCGAGCAGGAGACGTAGTCGAGGCCGACCTCGTGGAAGAAGTGGACGGACTCGGGGTCACCGCCGTGCTCGCCGCAGACGCCGAGCTTGAGGTCGGGGCGGGTGGCCCGGCCCTGCTTGACCGCGTGGCGGACCAGCGAGCCGACGCCGTCCTTGTCGATGGTCTCGAAGGGCGAGACCCCGAAGATGCCCTTCTCCAGGTAGGCCGTGAAGAAGCTGGCCTCGACGTCGTCGCGGGAGAAGCCCCACACCGTCTGGGTCAGGTCGTTCGTGCCGAAGGAGAAGAACTGCGCGGCCTCGGCGATCTGGGCGGCCGTCAGGGCGGCGCGGGGCAGCTCGATCATCGTGCCGATGGCCAGCTTGAGGGTGGTGCCGGTGGCGGCCTCGACCTCGGCGATGACCGCGTCGGCCTCCTCGCGGACGATTTCCAGCTCCTGGACGGTGCCCACGAGCGGGATCATGATCTCGACGCGCGGGTCGCCCTTGGCGTTGGCGCGCTCGGCCGCGGCCTCGGCGATCGCCCGGACCTGCATGGCGAACAGGCCGGGGATGACCAGGCCGAGGCGGACGCCGCGCAGACCCAGCATCGGGTTCTGCTCGTGCAGCTTGTGCACGGCCTGGAGCAGGCGCAGGTCGTTCTCGTTGGCGTCCTTGCGGGACTCGGCGAGGGCGACGCGGACCGACAGCTCGGTGATGTCGGGCAGGAACTCGTGCAGCGGCGGGTCGAGCAGGCGGACGGTGACGGGCAGCCCGTCCATCGCCTCGAACAGCTCGATGAAGTCCTTCTTCTGCAGCGGCAGGAGGGCGGCCAGCGCACCCTCGCGCTCCTCGTCGGTGTCCGCGAGGATCAGGCGCTCGACCATCTCGCGGCGCTCGCCGAGGAACATGTGCTCGGTGCGGCACAGGCCGATGCCCTGGGCGCCGAAGCGGCGGGCGCGCAGCGCGTCCTCGGCGTTGTCGGCGTTGGCGCGCACCCGCAGGCGGCGGACGCGGTCGGCGTAGGCCATGATCCGGTGCACGGCGGCGACGAGCTCGTCGGCGTCGTCGGCGCCGGCGTGCATGCGGCCCTCGAAGTACTCGACGACCGGGGAGGGTACGACGGGTACCTCACCGAGGTAGACCTTGCCGGTGGAGCCGTCGATGGAGACGACGTCGCCCTCTTCGATGACGGTCTCGCCGACCGTCATGCGGCGGCGCTTGGTGTCGACGTCGAGCTCCTCGGCGCCGCAGACACAGGTCTTGCCCATGCCGCGGGCGACGACGGCGGCGTGCGAGGTCTTGCCGCCGCGGGAGGTCAGGATGCCCTCGGAGGCGATCATGCCGTCCAGGTCGTCCGGGTTGGTCTCGCGGCGGATCAGGATGACCTTCTCGCCGGAGCGGGACCACTTGACGGCCGTGTACGAATCGAAGACGGCCTTGCCGACGGCCGCGCCCGGCGAGGCGGCGATGCCGCGGCCGAGCAGCTCGGTCTTGGCGCCCTCGTCGAAGCGCGGGAACATCAGCTGCGCGAGCTGGTGGCCGGTGACGCGCTGGAGGGCCTCGGCCTCGTCGATCAGGCCCTGGTCCACGAGCTGGGTGGCGATGCGGAAGGCGGCGCCGGCGGTGCGCTTGCCGACGCGGGTCTGCAGCATCCACAGCTGGCCGCGCTCGATGGTGAACTCGATGTCGCAGAGATCCTTGTAGTGGGTCTCCAGCGTCGTCATGATCGTCATGAGCTGGTCGTACGAGGCCTTGTCGATGGCCTCCAGGTCCGCGAGCGGCACGGTGTTGCGGATGCCCGCGACGACGTCCTCGCCCTGGGCGTTCTGCAGGTAGTCGCCGTAGACGCCCGCGTGGCCGCTGGCCGGGTCGCGGGTGAAGGCGACGCCGGTGCCGGAGTCGGGGCCCAGGTTGCCGAAGACCATGGAGCAGATGTTGACCGCGGTGCCCAGGTCGCTCGGGATGCGCTCCTGGCGGCGGTAGAGCTTGGCGCGGTCGGTGTTCCACGAGTTGAAGACCGCCTCGACGGCGAGGTCCAGCTGCTCGCGGGCGTCCTGCGGGAACTCGCGGCCGGCTTCCTTCGCCACGATCTTCTTGAAGACCTTGACCAGCTTCTTCAGGTCCGCGGCGTCGAGGTCGGTGTCGACGGTGACCTTCTTGGCGGCCTTGGCCTCGTCGAGGGCGTCCTCGAAGAGCTCGCCCTCGATGCCGAGGACGGTCTTGCCGAACATCTGGACCAGGCGGCGGTACGAGTCCCACGCGAAGCGCTCGTTGCCGGCCTGGGCGGCGAGGCCGGTCACGGACTCGTCGGAGAGGCCGATGTTGAGGACGGTGTCCATCATGCCGGGCATCGAGAACTTGGCGCCGGAACGCACGGAGACCAGCAGCGGGTCGTCCGACTGGCCGAGCTTCTTGCCCATCTTGGACTCGAGGGCGGCAAGGTGGGCGCTGACCTCGTCGCGCAGCGCGGCCGGGGCCGAACCGCTGTCGAGGTAGACCTTGCAGGCCTCGGTGGTGATGGTGAAGCCGGGGGGCACCGGGAGACCAAGGTTGGTCATCTCGGCGAGGTTGGCTCCCTTGCCGCCGAGAAGGTCCTTGAGGTCGCGGTTGCCCTCGGTGAAGTCGTAGACGAACTTCTGATCTTTGTTTTCCGACACGGGTCTCGACTCCTCGAGGCTCGGTGGCTGCCCTGACGGCCAGGAACATACCCAGATCGAAGGCTTCTGGGTATGTCCACTTGGTCGACATGCGGCCGTAACCACCCGTGCGCCAGCAGATCGAAAGTAACTCATGAGTAAGGAGAACCTACGAAAAGCCTTCACAAGCCGAAGGGAGAGGCGGCGTTTGGGCCGCGATCACGCTCGGATGAGCGATCATCGATACATTTGCGTTCAAGTCTTGAACGCACAAAGGGTGGCACCCAGTGCCACCCTTTGAAAGTCTTACCCGTGACTTAAGCGCTCATCTGAGCGAAACCTCACCCATGCGTGGCGTATATCACGCGCCACGCAGGGCGATTTGTCAGCCGCCGGAGGTGTCCAGTTCGGCGTCCTCGCTCACACCGGCGCAGTCGTACGGGTCCTTCAACCAGCCGTCCGGCAGGACAACTCGGTTGTTTCCGGACGTCCGGCCACGCGGGCCGTCCGCGCTCTCGGGCCAGCCCTGGTCCAGGTCCAGCTCGCTCAGATGAGCGTCCAGTTCGGCCAGCGAAGAGGTCACCGCGAGCTTGCCCCGCATCTCGGATCCCACCGAGAAGCCCTTGAGGTACCAGGCGACGTGCTTACGGAAGTCGATCACCCCGCGCGCCTCGTCCCCGATCCACTCCCCCAGCAGCTGCGCGTGGCGGTGCATGGTCGCCGCGACCTCGCGCAGGGTGGGCTTGTGGAAGTCCTCCGGGCGCCCCTCGAAGGCCGCCACGAGGTCGTTGAACAACCACGGCCGCCCCAGGCAGCCGCGCCCCACGACCACGCCGTCGCAGCCGGTCTCGCGGACCATGCGCAGCGCGTCCTCGGCGCACCAGATGTCGCCGTTGCCGAGCACCGGGATCTCCGGCACGTGCTCCTTGAGCCGCGCGATGGCGTCCCAGTCGGCGGTGCCGCCGTAGTGCTGGGCGGTGGTGCGGCCGTGCAGGGCGATGGCGGTGATCCCCTCCTCGACGGCTATCCGGCCGGCGTCGAGGTAGGTGAGGTGCTCGTCGGTGATGCCCTTGCGCATCTTCATGGTCACCGGCAGGTCGCCGGCGCCCGCGACGGCCTCGCGCAGGATCGCGCGCAGCAGGTTCCGCTTGTAGGGCAGGGCCGAGCCGCCGCCCTTCCGGGTGACCTTGGGGACCGGGCAGCCGAAGTTCAGGTCGATGTGGTCGGCGCGGTCCTCTTCGACGATCATGCGGACCGCCTTGCCGACCGTGACGGGGTCGACCCCGTACAGCTGAATCGAGCGCGGCTTCTCCGTCTCGTCGAAGTGGATCAGCTGCATGGTCTTCTCGTTGCGCTCGACCAGGGCGCGGGTCGTGATCATCTCGCTCACGAACAGCCCCTTGCCGCCCGAGAACTCCCGGCAGAGGGTACGGAACGGGGCATTGGTGATACCGGCCATGGGCGCGAGCACCACCGGGGGCTGCACGGTGTGCGGGCCGATCGCGAGGGGCGGGGGGAGCGTGGTCATCCGCCCATTGTCCCGCATGCCGCGCCCATGGATGCGGACGTACCATCGGCCGCATGATCGAGACGAGTTCCCGGCAGCGCACGCTCGTCCTGGCGATCTGCTGCATGAGCCTGCTGATCGTGAGCCTCGACAACACCGTCCTCAACGTCGCGCTCCCCACCATGCGCGCCGACCTGCACGCTTCGGTGGCGGGCATGCAGTGGACCATCGACGCCTACACCCTCGTGCTGGCCTCGCTGCTGATGCTCATGGGCTCCACGGCCGACCGGATCGGGCGCCGCAAGGTGTTCGTCACCGGCCTGGTGCTCTTCACCGCCGGTTCCCTGCTGTGCTCGCTCGCCCCGGGGCTCGAATGGCTGATCCTCTTCCGGATGGTGCAGGCGGTCGGCGGCGCCATGCTCAACCCGGTGGCGATGTCGATCATCACCAACACCTTCACCGATCCGGCGCAGCGGGCCCGGGCGATCGGCGTGTGGGGCGCGGTCGCGGGCATCTCCATGGCCGCGGGGCCCCTGATCGGCGGGCTGCTGGTCGATACGGTGGGCTGGCGCTCGATCTTCTGGGTCAACCTGCCGATCGGCCTCGCGGCGCTCGTGCTGACCCTGCGCCACATCCCCGAGTCCCGGGCGGCGCGGCCGCGGCGCCCCGATCCGGTGGGCCAGCTGCTGGTGATGGCGCTGCTCGGCTGCGTGACGTACGGGATCATCGAGGCGCCGGCCGCCGGGTGGCGGTCGCCGCTGATCGCGGGGTGCGCCCTGGTGGCCGTCGCCTCGCTGGTGGGGCTGCTGCTCTACGAGCCGCGGCGCGAGGAGCCGCTGATCGACCTCCGGTTCTTCCGGAGCGTGCCGTTCAGCGGCGCGACCGTGATCGCGGTCAGCGCCTTCGCCTCGATGGCCGGCTTCCTGTTCCTGAACACCCTGTACCTCCAGGACGTACGGGGGCTGGACGCGCTGCACGCCGGGCTCTACATGGTGCCGATGGCCGCCATGACCATGGCCGTCGCGCCGCTGTCGGGGCGGCTGGTGGGCAGTCGCGGGCCACGGCTGCCGCTGCTGATCGCGGGTGCCGCGATGGGCGGGAGCGGGCTGCTGTTCGCCGCCTTCCGGGGCGAGGCGTCCACCGCGCTGCTGTTCACCGGGTACGTGCTGTACGGCCTCGGCTTCGGCATGGTGAACTCGCCGGTCACCAATACGGCCGTCTCCGGGATGCCTCGTTCCCAGGCGGGCGTCGCGGCCGCCATCGCCTCCACCAGCCGCCAGACCGGCAGCACCCTGGGCGTCGCCGTCGTGGGCGCGGTCCTGGCGGCGGGGATGGCCGAGGGCCGCGGGTTCGTCGAGGCGGCGGTCCCGGCCTGGTGGATCATCACGGTCTGCGGAGCGCTCGTGCTGGTCGTCGGCGCGGTGACGACCGGCGCCTGGGCGCTGGGCACGGCGGACCGCACGGCCCGCGCCCTGGAGGAGCCCGTCAGCCCCGCCGCGGAGGCGGGCGTCCCGCGCGCGTGACGGGGCTCGCGCCGCCTGCTCGTCCTACTCGTCGCAGGCGAAGTCCTCGGCCGAGGTGTTGACCCGGCCGAGGAGGCCGCGCAGGACCTCGCGCTCCTGGTTCGACAGACCGGCGAAGATGCCGCCCTCGACCTCGTCGAGGGCGGCGTTCGTCGTGCCGAGGGCGGCTTCGCCCGCCGCGGTGATCGCCACGTTGTGACGGCGGCGGTCCGCCGGGTCCCGGCGGCGTTCGGCCAGGCCGTCGCCCTCCAGGTCGTTCAGGATCCCGACCAGCACGCTCGGGTCCACCTCCAGCCGCTCGGCGAGCGCCCGCTGGCTGATCGGGCCGTCCTCCAGGTGCATCAGCGTCATCGCGTGCCGGGGGGTGAGCCCCGCTGCGCTGAGCGCCCTCTTCATCCGGGTCTGGGTGACCGATCCGTGCCAGGCGAGCAGCAGGCCCAGCCGCTGCGGGGGGTGCGATCCGTCCTGATCTGCCGTCATGTGTCACATCGTAGCAATGGGGAAATGATTGCATCGATCATATCGTTGATGCTATTCAATGATTCGACATCACCGACCGTTGGAGATCCCCCATGTTCATCGCCTACGCCGTCGTCGGCGGGCTGCTCGCCCTGGTCCTCACCGCTTCCGCCACCTTCACGCTCCAGCGCAACGACCAGATCGTCGCGAGCATGCGACGCGTCCAGGTCCCGGACTCCTGGCTGCCGCGACTGGCCACCCTCAAGGCCGCCGGCGCGATCGGCCTGGTCGCCGGCCTGTGGGTCACCCCGCTCGGCATCGCCGCCGCGACCGGAGTGACCCTCTACTTCCTCGGCGCGGTCGTCGCCCACCTGCGGGTGAAGGACCACGAGCTCGCGCCGGCGGCCGTGCTCACCCTGGTCGCGGCGGCCGCGCTGGCTCTGCGGATCCTCTCCTGACACTGACGAGTGACAGATATTGAAATCTGTCACTCGTCATGCCATTCTCGTTCCATGACGACGAACGAGAGCACCATCGCGACCACCACCCGCCGCGCCCTCGGCAGCACCGGCCCCGCCGTCTTCCCGCTGGGGCTGGGCTGCATGGGGATGTCCGCCCTCTACGGGACGGCCGACCGGGCCGAATCCATCGCGACCATCCACGCCTACCTGGAGGCCGCGCCGGCCGGCACGAGCACGCTGCTCGACACGGGCGACTTCTACGGCATGGGCCACAACGAGCTGCTGATCAACGAGGCCCTGCGCACCGCGCCCACCGCGGCCCGCGAGCAGGCGCTGACCAGCGTCAAGTTCGGCGCCCTGCGCACGGTCGAGGGCGGCTTCACCGGCTATGACGGCCGGCCCGAGGCCGTCAGGAACTTCCTGGCCTACTCCCTCCAGCGGCTCGGCCGGGACCACATCGACATCTACCGGATCGCCCGGGTGGACCCGGCCGTGCCGATCGAGGAGACCGTCGGGGCCATCGCCGAGGCGGTCGAGGCCGGGCACGTGCGCCACATCGGCCTCTCCGAGGTCGGCGCCGACACCCTGCGGCGGGCCGCCGCCGTGGCCCCCATCGCCGACCTCCAGATCGAGTACTCGCTGATCTCCCGCGGCATCGAGGCCGAGATCCTGCCGACCGCGCGCGAGCTCGGCATAGGCGTGACCGCGTACGGGGTGCTCTCCCGCGGCCTGATCAGCGGCCACTTCACCCGGGAGCGCGAGCTGGGCGCGGGCGACTTCCGCGGCATGAGCCCCCGCTTCCAGGGCGACAACCTCGACCGGAACCTCGATCTGGTCGACGCGCTGCGCAAGGTCGCCGAGGGCAAGGGCGTGAGCGTCGCCCAGACCGCCATCGCCTGGGTGCTCTCCCGCGGCGAGGACATCGTGCCGCTGGTCGGCGCCCGGAGCCGGGAGCGGCTGGCCGAGGCACTGGGTGCCATGGAGATATCCCTCAGCGCCGCCGACCTGGCCGCGATCGAGGAGGCCGTGCCCGCGGGCGCCGCGGCCGGGGACCGCTACCCGGCGGCACAGATGGCCCACCTCGACAGCGAGCGCTGAGCCGGCTGTACCGTCTTGTCCATGTCCCCCGCCGCGACCGAGCCCCTGACACCCGAGCGCATCCTCGAGACCACCGAGGACGTGCTGCGCCGCTTCGGCCCGACCAAGGCGACCGTGGTGGACGTGGCCCGCGCCCTGGGCGTGAGCCACGGCAGCGTGTACCGGCACTTCCCGTCGAAGGCCGCGCTGCGCGAGGCCGTGACCGACCGCTGGCTCGCCAAGAGCGTCGCCGTGCTGGAGGAGATCACCTCGGCCCCGGCCGAGAGCGCGCCCTCCAAGCTGGAGACGTGGCTGGAGGCGCTCTTCGAGGCCAAGCGCCACAAGTCCGGGGACGATCCCGAGCTGTTCGCCACCTACACGGTGCTGCTCGCGGAGAACAGCGGCGTGGTCGACGCGCACCTGACCGAGCTGATCGACCAGCTGGCCCGGATCATCTCCGAGGGTGTCGCGGCGGGCACGCTCGCCGCCGATGACGTGCCGGCGGCGGCCCGTGCGGTCTTCGATGCCACCGGCCGCTTCCACGACCCGCAGTACGCGGCCGACTGGCAGTCGCCGACGATCGTCGCCGAGTTCGAGGCGGTCACCACCCTGGTCATCCGGGGCCTGCGCGCCTGACGCGGCCCCCGGATCTGTCCGGAACGAGTCGGTCCGGACGGCTTGGTGATCATTTTAGTGCGCTCGCCTTGTACATGTCATCGCCGCGTCCGTACGGTCCCCCTACCGCACTCATCAGGCACGTTCCAGGGGGAACCTTGTCAGCCCAAGAAGCACGACCCGAACCTCCCGCCCGCTCCGGGGCCGCGACCGCCCTCGGCTGGATCCTGACCATCGGCCTCAATGTGGTCGCGCCGATCGTCACGTACAACACGCTGGTCGACGACCACGGTTGGAGCGAGTTCTCGGCACTGCTCCTCAGCAGCGCCTGGCCGGTGCTCGACAGCGCCATCAGCCTGGCCTGGCGGCGCAAGCTCGACGAGTTCGCCGTCGTCACCCTGGTGTTCATCGTGATCACGGCCGTCGTCTCGCTCGTCGGCGACCACTCGGCCAGGACCCTGCTGGTCAAGGACTCCGGCGTGACCGGGCTGTTCGGGCTGCTCTGCCTGGCCACCCTGCTCGCGCCGCGCCCGCTGATGTTCTACTTCGGCCGCAAGTTCGCCACCGACGGCACCCCCGAGAGCACCGCCTGGTGGAACGGCCTGTGGCAGTACGAGGGCTTCCGCACCACCATGCGCACCATGACCCTGGTGTGGGGCGTGGCCTACGTGATCGAGGCGCTGGTCCGGGTCGCGCTGGCGTACGCCCTGGACACCAAGACCATGGTGGTGGTCAGCCCCATCATGATCTACGGGGTGCTGGGCGCGCTGGGCGTGTGGACCGCGCTCTACGGGAAGCGGTCCCAGGCCGAGGGCGAGCGCCGGGCGGCCGAAGCCGCGGCCGCCGCCGACCAGGCCACCAGCGCCTGACCGCAACGCAAAGACCGTTGGCCGGCGCGCTGTGTGCGCACCGGCCAACGGTCTTTCACCTATCCGCAGACCTGAGCGGCCCGTCAGGGGCGCGGGGAACTGCGCGACCAGCCACGGACGGCCCGCAGCTCGCACACCGCACTCCCCCGCGGAGCGCCTAGCAGCCGAGCAGGCGGCTGCCGAGGTAGGTCTGGATCTGGTCCAGGGAGACGCGCTCCTGCTTCATCGTGTCGCGCTCGCGCACGGTCACCGCGTTGTCGTCCAGGGTGTCGAAGTCGACGGTGACGCAGAACGGGGTACCGATCTCGTCCTGGCGGCGGTAGCGGCGGCCGATGGCGCCCGCGTCGTCGAACTCGATGTTCCAGAACTTGCGCAGGTCGGCGGCGAGGCCCTTGGCCTTCGGCGACAGCTGCGCGTTGCGGGACAGCGGCAGGACGGCGACCTTGATCGGGGCCAGGCGCGGGTCGAGGCGCATCACGGTGCGCTTCTCCATGACGCCCTTGGCGTTCGGGGCCTCGTCCTCGACGTACGCGTCGAGCATGAAGGCGAGCATGGCGCGGTTGACGCCGGCCGCCGGCTCGATGACGTACGGGGTGTAGCGCTCGCCCGACTCCTGGTCGTGGTAGGTCAGGTTCGCACCCGAGGCCGCGGAGTGGGCCTTGAGGTCGAAGTCGGTGCGGTTGGCGATGCCCTCGAGCTCGGAGAACTCGCTGCCGCCGAAGTTGAAGCGGTACTCGATGTCGGCGGTGCGCTTCGAGTAGTGGGAGAGCTTCTCCTTCGGGTGGTCGTACCAGCGGATGTTCTCCTCGCGGATGCCGAGGTCGCGGTACCAGTTCCACCGCTCCTGCATCCAGTACTCCTGCCACTGCTCGTCCTCGCCCGGCTTGACGAAGAACTCCATCTCCATCTGCTCGAACTCGCGCGTGCGGAAGATGAAGTTGCCCGGCGTGATCTCGTTGCGGAAGGACTTGCCCATCTGCGCGATGCCGAACGGGGGCTTCTTGCGCGAGGTGGTCTGCACCACGGCGAAGTTGGTGAAGATGCCCTGGGCGGTCTCGGGGCGCAGGTACGCCTTGGAGCCGGTGTCCTGGGTCGGGCCGAGGTGGGTCTCCAGCATGCCGGAGAACTGCTTGGGCTCGGTGAACTGGCCCTTCACACCGCAGTGCGGGCAGTTGATGTCGGCGAGGCCGTTCTCGGGCAGGCGGCCGTGCTTGGCCTCGTACGCCTCTTCAAGGTGGTCCGCGCGGTGCCGCTTGTGACAGGCGGTGCACTCGGTCAGCGGGTCCGAGAAGGTGGCGACGTGACCGGAGGCCACCCAGACCTCGGGGGCCAGGATCACGGAGGAGTCGATACCGACGATGTCCTCACGCCCGGTGACCATCGCCTTCCACCACTGGCGCTTGATGTTCTCCTTGAGCTCGACACCGAGCGGGCCGTAGTCCCAGGCAGCCCGAGAGCCGCCGTAGATCTCACTGCACGGGAAAACGAAGCCACGGCGCTTGCTCAGGCTGACGATGGTGTCGATCTTGTCGGCGGCCACGGTGCTCTCTTCATTACGAGGACGAACGGCGAAGCCCTTAGGTTACCGGCGCCCGCACCTCCCCTTTCAAATCGGGACCCCCCTTCTTCGGCCCCTCCGCGGACCCCTCACCAGGGTTTTTGACAATCGTTTCCATCTTTGATGAAAATGGATGTCATGAACGTACGACGCCTCATACCCACCGCCGCCCTCGCCGCCTCCGTCGCCCTCGGCGCGACGGCCCTCACCGCGTGCTCCGGCGCCGGTGCCGCCGGTGGCGGCAAGGACGGCAAGCTCGACGTGATGGCGTCGTTCTACCCGATGCAGTTCCTCGCCGAGCAGATCGGCAAGGACCACGTGAAGGTCGACACCCTGACCAAGCCGGGCGTCGAACCGCACGACCTGGAGATCACGCCGAAGCAGACCGCGCAGCTCGGCGAGGCCGACGTGGTCCTGTACCTCAAGACCCTCCAGCCGGCCGTCGACAAGGCCGTCGCCCAGTCCGGCGTGAAGAACGTCGTCGACGCGGGCACCCTCACCAAGCTGGAGGTCCACGGCACTTCCGGCCACGACCACGGCCACGAGGGCGAGCAGGGCCACACCGAGGGCGACGGCCACGCCCACGAGGGCGAGGCCGGCGAGGACCCGCACATCTGGCTCGACCCGGCCAAGTACGCCGAGGTAGCCAAGGGCGTCGGCGCGGCCCTGGAGAAGGCCGACCCCGACCACGCGGCGGACTACAAGAAGAACACCGACGAGCTGGTCGGCAAGCTGACCGCGCTGGACACCGAGTTCAAGGACGGCCTGCAGAACACGGCCTCCAAGACCTTCATCACCACCCACTCCGCCTTCGGCTACCTCGCCGAGCGCTACGGCCTGGACCAGGAGGGCATCTCCGGGGTCGACCCCGAGTCCGAGCCCAGCCCGGCCCGCATGAAGGAACTCCAGGCCCTCGCGAAGCAGGAGAATGTCTCCACCGTGTTCTTCGAGACCCTGGCCAGCGACAAGACGGCCAAGACCCTCGCGGCGGACACCGGCCTGAAGACCGACGTCCTCGACCCGCTCGAGGGAATCACCGACAAGTCCCAGGGCGCTGACTACTTCGAGGTCATGCGGTCCAACCTGAAGAACCTGCAGAAGGCGCTCGGAGCCAAGTAATGACAGCAGCAGCAACGGAGGCGCGAGCCATGCAGTCCACGCCCCGACCGGCTGACGACCAGCCCGTCATATCCCTGCGCGGGGCCACGGCCTCGCTCGGCTCGCGCCCCGTGCTGCGCGGGGTCGACCTCACCGTCCGCCGCGGTGAGGTCGTCGCCCTGCTCGGCGCCAACGGCTCCGGCAAGTCCACGGCCGTCCGCGCCGTGGTCGGCCAGGTCCCGCTGACCGACGGCACCCTCTCCCTCTTCGGCACCGGCTTCAAGCGCTTCCGCGACTGGTCGCGCATCGGCTACGTCCCGCAGCGCACCACCGCCGCCAGCGGGGTCCCGGCCACCGTCCGCGAGGTCGTCTCCGCCGGCCGCCTCGCCCGCTCCCGCTTCGGGTTCCTGCGCAAGGCCGACAAGGCCGCCGTCGAGCGCGCCCTGGTCCTCGTCGGGATGGAGTCGCACGCCGATGCCTCGGTCAACGCCCTCTCCGGCGGCCAGCACCAGCGCGTGCTCATCGCCCGGGCGCTCGCCGTCGAACCCGAGCTCCTGATCATGGACGAGCCGATGGCGGGCGTGGACCTCGCCAACCAGGAGGTCCTCGCGGGCGCGCTGCGCGAGCAGGTCGCCGCCGGCACCACCGTCCTCCTCGTCCTGCACGAGCTGGGCCCGCTGGAGCCGCTGATCGACCGGGCCGTCGTCCTGCGCGACGGCTGCGTCGTCCACGACGGCCCGCCCCCGGAGGCCGTGGGCCAGCACGCGCTGCCCGGCCACGACCACGTACACCCCCACGCGGCGCACGACGCCGAGCCCCTGCGGACGGGACTGCTGAGCTGATGGACATCCTCGACTACGCCTTCATGCAGCGGGCCCTGCTCGCGGCCGTCCTGGTCGGCCTCACGGCTCCCGCGATCGGCACGTACCTCGTCCAGCGCCGGCAGGCCGTCATGGGCGACGGCATCGGCCACGTGGCCATGACGGGTGTCGCCCTCGGCTTCCTGCTCAACACCAGCCCGGTCTGGATGGCCACCCTGGTCGCGGTCATCGGCGCGGTCGGCATGGAGCTGATCCGCTCCCGCGGCAAGACCAGCGGCGACATCGCGCTCGCCATGCTCTTCTACGGCGGCCTGGCCGGCGGCGTCATGATCATCAACCTGGCGCCGGGCGGCTCCACCGCCAATCTGACGAGCTACCTCTTCGGCTCCATCACCACCGTCTCGGCCGAGGACATCACGGCCGTGGTGGTCCTCGCCGTGTTCGTCCTCGCCGTCACGCTCGGCCTGCGCCGCCAGCTGTTCGCGGTCTGCCAGGACGAGGAGTTCGCCCGGGTCACCGGCCTGCCGGTGCGCGCGCTGAACCTGCTGATGGCGGTCACCGCCGCCGTCACGGTGACCGTGGCCATGCGCATCGTGGGCCTGCTGCTGGTCAGCGCCATGATGGTGATCCCGGTCGCGGCCGCCCAGCGGATCACCCGCGGGTTCACCGCGACCCTGACTGCGGCCATGGCCATCGGCGTGCTCGTCTCGCTGACCGGCACGGTCACCACGTACTACATCGACGCCCCCTCCGGCGGCACGATCGTGCTGCTCGCCATCGCCGTCTTCATGATCATGACCGCGGTGTCCGCACCGCTGGCCAAGCGCCGGGCGAAGGCGGCCCGCGCCGCCGAAGAGGTCTGCACGCGCGACGACGTGAAGGTCTAGGGCCGTCGGCCGCCTGGCACAATGGCGGCAGGCCGATACGAGGAGGAACCGGTGGCGACTGCGCCTGGCGAGATGAACGCGCCAGTACGAGGACGATCCACTCGGCAGCGGGCCGCGGTGGCGGCGGCGCTGGACGAGGTGGACGAGTTCCGCAGCGCCCAGGAGCTCCACGACATGCTCAAGCACCGTGGCGATTCCGTGGGCCTGACCACCGTGTACCGCACCCTCCAGTCGCTCGCGGACGCCGGCGAGGTCGACGTCCTGCGCACCAGCGACGGCGAGTCCGTCTACCGCCGCTGCTCCACCGGGGACCACCACCACCACCTGGTCTGCCGCAAGTGCGGCAAGGCCGTCGAGGTGGAGGGCCCGGCGGTGGAGAAGTGGGCGGAGTCCATCGCGGCGGAGCACGGCTACGTGAACGTGGCCCACACGGTGGAGATCTTCGGCACCTGCGCGGAGTGCGCCGCGGCCGGCTAGACCCGCTTCAGGTTCCGCTCCAGAATCGCCCGCAGCATTTCCTCGTCGGCGGGGCCCGCGAGGCCGCGCTTGGGCAGCACCATCACCATGAGCGCCTGCTTGTCGCCGGAGAACGCCGCGAAATGCGTCGGCGTCTCCGCGTAGTGGGCCAGAGCGGCCCACTGGTGGTGCGTGGAGGTCCGGGCGCCGGTGACGGCCACCCCGGTGGCGTCGACGACCGCCAGGCACTCGCCCGCGGCGTCCAGCACTCCCCTGTAGGCCCGGGCCATCATCCGGTGGCCGGAGAACACGAACACCCAGCTGAACACGACGACCGCGAGCAGCCCCGTCGTCACGGGGGCCACCCGGCCGTCCAGCACGATCAGCACGGCGGCGAGCACCGGGCCCAGCAGGCCCAGGAGGAGCCACGGCCGACGCTGGCGGCGCCCGGCCGGAGTCCTGTTCCGGGCGTGCAGCGCCTCGGCCATGTCCGCCGTCGTCGGCGTGTAGCGGAGCTCGACCGCCTGGCCCCCCGATCCCGACTCGTGCATCCGGTACAGCTGATCCCCGCCCATGTCGCCCATGAGCGGGGATCCTAAGGGCCGGGAGGTCAGCCGGCCGAGCCGGGGCCCTCGGGCTGGTTGGGCACGGCGCCGCCGAAGCGGCGGTCGCGCTGGGCGTACTCCAGGCAGGCCCGCCACAGGTCGCGGCGGTCGAAGTCGGGCCACAGCACGTCCTGGTAGACCATCTCGGCGTACGCGCTCTGCCAGATCAGGTAGTTGGAGGTGCGCTGCTCGCCGCTGGGGCGCAGGAACAGGTCCACGTCCGGCATGTCCGGGTAGTAGATGTACTTCGCGAAGGTCTTCTCGTTGACCTTCGACGGGTCCAGCTTCCCGGCGGCGACGTCGCGGGCGATGGCCTGTGCCGCGTCCGCGATCTCGGCGCGACCGCCGTAGTTGACGCAGAAGTACAGGGTCATCGCGTCGTTGCCGACGGTCTGCTCCTGCGCGATCTGGAGCTCCTGGACGACGGACTTCCACATCTTCGGCATGCGGCCGACCCAGCGGATGCGGATGCCCAGCTCGTTCATCTCGTCGCGGCGGCGGCGGATGACGTCGCGGTTGAAGTTCATGAGGAAGCGGACCTCGTCGGGCGAGCGCTTCCAGTTCTCCGTCGAGAAGGCGTAGAGGGAGAGGTTCTTGACGCCCATCTCCAGGCAGCCCTTGAGCACGTCGAGCACGACGCCCTCGCCGACCTTGTGCCCCTCGGTGCGCGGCAGGCCGCGCTCCTTGGCCCAGCGGCCGTTGCCGTCCATGACGATGGCCACGTGGTTCGGGATCAGCTCGCCGGGGATCTTCGGCGGGACCGCACCGGACGGGTGCGGCTCGGGAACCTTGTACTCCCGGCGAGAGCGTCCCAGAATCCCGCGTCGTGCCATGTGCCCAGCTCCTATTTCTCGACGTATCGCAGGGAGCGTAGCCCGCGCTCCAGATGCCAGTGCAGGTAGGCCGAGACCAGCCCGCTGCCCTCCCGCACGTGACGCGCCTCGCACGCGTCGGCATACCCCCAGTCGCCCGTCAGCAGGGCGCTGAGCAAGGCGATGGCCTCCGACGAGGGTACGACGCTGCCGGGGACGCGGCAGTCCCCGCATACGACCCCGCCCGCGGCGACGGAGAAGTGCCGGTTGGGGCCGTGGATCCCGCACTTCGCGCAGTCCTGGAAGCTGGGCGCGTAGCCGTTGACGGCGAGGGAGCGCAGCAGGAAGGCGTCGAGGATCAGGTGGGGTTCGTGTTCGCCGCGGGAGAGGGTGCGCAGGGCGCCGACGAGCAGCAGGTACTGCTGTACGGCGGGCTCGCCCTCGTTCTCGGTGAAGCGCTCGGCGGTCTCCAGCATCGCGGTGCCGGCGGTGTAGCGGGCGTAGTCGGTGACGATGCCGTTGCCGTACGGGGCGATGATCTCGGTCTGGGTGCAGAGCGGCAGGCTGCGGCCGACCAGCTCGCTGCCGCGGGCGAAGAACTGCACGTCGGCGTGGGAGAAAGGTTCCAGCCGGGCCCCGAACTTGGACTTCGTACGCCGTACTCCGCGTGCGACGGCCCGCACGCGGCCGTGGCCCCGGGTGAGCAGCGTGATGATGCGGTCCGCCTCACCCAGCTTCTGGGTGCGCAGCACTATGCCGTCGTCGCGGAACAGACTCATGGGCCCATTGTCCCCTGCGCGGAGCCCGGTACGGACGCGCACAGCGCGAGCCCCCGTACGGACCGAGCGGGTCCGGACGGGGGCAGGCACCCCTTGGGAGGATCAGGAGGCAGGAGTTCCCGCGTCCTCGGCCTTGGCCTCGCCGCCCGCCTTCGGGGCGTCGTCGGCCTTCTCGGCACCCGCCTTCTCGGCAGCGGCCGGCGCCGCCACCGGCTGGGCCGGCAGCTCGGTCTTGACCACGCCGTGGGCGTCGTCCTTGCCCAGGCCGTTGAAGACCAGGTTGAGGACGATGGCCGCCGTGGCACCGAGGGTGACACCGCTGTCGAGGAGCGAGGCCAGGTCGGGGTCGACGTGCTTCGGGAAGAAGTTGGTCGCGGTCGAGGGGAAGAGCGCGAAGGCCAGCGAGACGCCGACGATCAGGGCGTTCTTCTCCTCCTTGAGGTCCACCTTGGCCAGGGTCTGGATACCGGCCAGGGCGACCATGCCGAACATCACGGTGGCGGCGCCGCCGAGCACGCCCGGCGGGACGGAGGCGACGATCGCCGCGGCCTTGGGCAGCATGCCCAGGATGATCATGAACACACCCGCGGCGACGACCACGAACCGGCTCTTGACCTTCGTCATCCGCACCAGGCCGACGTTCTCGGCGAAGGCGACGTACGGGAAGGAGTTGAGGACACCACCGAGGGCGGTCGCGGCACCGTCGGCACGCAGGGCGCGGGCCACGGTCTCGCTGTCGACCTCCTTGCCGACGATGTCGCCGACCGCGTAGGTGTCACCGGTGGTCTCGACCATGGTGATCAGCATGACGATCAGCATCAGGACGATCGGGAACCACTCGAACTTCGGGGCACCGAAGTGGAACGGGGTGGTGATGCCGATCCAGTCGGACTTGGAGACGTCGCCGAACTTGGCGTCACCGAAGGCGAACGCCGCCGCGGTGCCGGCGACCAGGCCGATCAGGATGGAGATGCTGCGCAGGAACTGGCCGCCGAACTTCATCAGGACCAAGATGAAGGCCATGGTGCCGCCGGCGTAGGCGAGCTGGGTCGGCACACCGCCGTCCGCCAGGGTCGGGACACCGCCGACGGCGTCCCGCAGGCCGACCGGGATCAGCACGATGCCGAGCACCGTGATGACCGTGCCGGTGACCACCGGCGGGAAGAGCCGCATGACCATGCGGAAGGCACCCGGCGGCAGCCACGCGAAGGCGAAGGTGGCGATACCGGCCGTGATGACGGCGCCGTAGATGACCAGCAGGGCTGCGGTTCCGCCGCCGGCGCCGAGGCCGATGGCGATCATCGGGGAGACGGCCGTGAAGGTGACGCCCTGGATCAGCGGCAGTCGCGCGCCGACCCGGCCGATGCCCCAGGCCTGGATGATGGAGGCGATACCGCAGGTGAAGAGGTCCGCGTTGATCAGGTAGACCAGCTGTTCAGGGCTCAGCTTGAGCGCGCTGCCGACGATGATCGGGACGATCACCGCACCGGCGTAGAACGCGAGTACGTGCTGGAAGCCGTACAGCGCGAGCTTGGGGAGGGGGAGCACCTCGTCGACCGGGTGCGAGCTCTGCTCTCCGTTTTCGGAAAGCCGGGCGGCGACACGTGCCATCTCTGCCTTGCCCTTCAAGAGGTAGGTAGGTAAATGAGAGGAGATCTGGTTATCCCTGGGCGAAGTGGGTCGCTATCCCGTTGATCCGCCAGGGTTGTCAGTGCGTTCACGTGAATCGAAGCCTTGCCGTGCTACGTGCGGCGACTTCTCGTGTGACCGGAATTGAACGCCTGTGGGGGGCCTCACAGATATCGTCAACTGACACAAATTGTTGACGATCCTGCACACGGGCTCTGTAGGTTTCTACAGTGGCGCGAGCCCGCCCGCGGGGGTATGGGCGAAGCCCTCCGGAGGGCTTGGTTCCCGGTGCGCGGCAGCGAAGCGCACGCATCTTGACGTGCTGTTATCGCCTTTGCGGTCTTCGACCGACGCAAACTCGAAGCCCCCGCTCCGGCCGTCCAACAGGTGGACTCCCGGTGTGTGGAGGAGTCGCGTCCGGCGTTCACACGGCGTTCACGAGTCCCGAAACCGCACCCTGTGAGGCCGGATCGTTACCTCCCGCGAGCGTGTTTCGGACGAAAGGAGTCCGCTACGCGGCCGCGGACACCTGCGTCATCGCATGTAGCCACTTACCGCGCGGCGCGCCGACCGCGCGCCGGCCGCGCCCGTCACGAAGAAGGGGCTGCACTCGGCAGCCCCTCTCCGTTCGTCCGACAGAGTTCCCGTCGGGCCCCGTCAGGCCCCGTCAGGGTGCCCGGACCGCCGACAGCAGCCGGCCCACCTCGTCCACGTCGATGCGCAGGGCCGCGCCGACGGTGGAGAGCACCTCGCGCTCGGCCGGGGTGTAGGGGCCGTCCGCGAGCGCGATCCGGGCCCCCTGGAGCAGGATCGACTCGCGGCCCGGTCCGGCCAGGTGCGGTGCCAGCGGCTCCAGGGCCTCGTGGAGCTCGATGGACAGCGCGGCGCCGCAGCACTCCGGGACGTCGTACAGCCCGAGCCTGCCCTCGTCCGCGGTCAGCGACGCAACGAGGGACTCCAGCTGCTCCTCGGTGCACTCGGGGAACCCGGCGGCCCGTACGGCGCCCACCGCGGCCTCCAGCGTCCCGCGGGCGGCCGTCCCGCCCGCGGCGAGCACGGCCAGGCTCACGGTGTGCACGGCGTCGCGCAGCATCGCGGTGAACCGGGTGGTGGTGAGGTGCTCCAGGACCTCGGTGTCGAAGCGCTCCTGGCAGCCCTGGCACTCGACGATCGGCCCCGCCTGCCCGCGCGGCAGCAGCGGCACGCCGAGGACGGTGAACCGGCGGCGCCCGGTGCGCCTGCGGTAGTTGCGGTCGCCACCGCAGGAGGGGCAGAAGAACTCCCCGTCGCCCACGGTGCTCCAGGTGGTACGGATGCCCCAGACCGTCAGCTTCCGGCCGTCCCCACCCCGAACTGGCAGCACGTCGCACCTCCGTAACCTTCCGGCAACATCGCCGGGTTGGCGTGATGTTAGCCACATAGGTGAGGCCGCGTCAGTCGTGTGACCGGACAACATGTGGCGCCGCGCGGAGTTGGCCGATCCGCGCCCCCGTCTCCGGGCCCTATGGTCTGCCCCATGAACGAGGAGTCCTGCCTGGTGACGGGCGCCGCGAGCGGGATCGGCCGGGCCACCGCGGCGCTGCTGGCCCGCTCGGGGGCCCGGGTCACGGCGGCCGACACCAACGGCCCCGGTGTCGAGTCCCTGCGTGCCTCGCTCGCCGCCGAGGGGTTCGGCATCGCGACGGTGACGGGTGACGTCTCCGATCCGGAGGCGAACCGCGCGATGGTCGCCGCCGCGGTCCCGGCGTACGGGCGCCTCGACGTCGCCGTGGCGAACGCCGGGGTGCTCCCCCTTTCGGATGTACGGGAGACCAGCCCCGAGGACTGGGACCACGTCATGGCGGTCGACGGCCGCGGCATGTTCCTGACCTGCAAGTACGCCATCGAGGCGATGACCGCGCAGGAGCGGCCCGGCGGGGCGCTGGTCTGCGTGTCCTCGATCTCGGGGGTGGCCGGGCAGGCGCGGCAGGCCGCCTACGGGCCGGCCAAGTTCGTGGCGTCGGGGCTGACCAAGCACCTGGCGGTGGAGTGGGCGGCGCACGGGATCCGCGTCAACGCGGTGGCCCCCGGCACCATCCGTACGGAGCGGGTGCTGGCGCTGGACGACGAGCCGGGCGGCCCGGAGTACCTGGCGGAGATCTCCGCCGCGCACCCGATGGGCCGGCTCGGCGAGCCGGACGAGGTGGCCCGGGTCATCGCCTTCCTGGCGTCGGACGCGGCTTCGTTCGTGACGGGCGTGGTGCTGCCGGTGGACGGCGGCTACCTGGCCCGCTGAGCGCCGGGGAAAGGCGGAACCCCGCCCCTCCACGGGGGAGGAGCGGGGTTCACGTACGAGTGGGTCAGCGGCCCGCGCGGTTGACGGCGGAGATGACCGCCTTCAGGGAGGCGCGGGTGGTGTTGGCGTCGATGCCGATGCCCCACAGGACCCGGCCGTCGATCGCGCACTCGATGTACGAGGCGGCCACGGCGGAGGCGCCCTCGCTCATGGTGTGCTCGGTGTAGTCCAGCAGGCGGGCGTCGACGCCGATGCCGGCCAGCGCGTCGAAGAACGCGGAGATCGGACCGTTGCCGGTGCCGTCCAGGACGGTGTCCACGCCGTCCACGACCGCCTCGACGGTCAGCGTGTCGGTGCCGTCCTTGTCGGTGGTGGTCTGACCGGAGCGCAGCTGGATGCGGCCCCACGGGTTCTCGGGGTTCGGCAGGTACTCGTCCGAGAAGACCTCCCAGATCGCCTTCGGCGTGACCTCGCCGCCCTCGGCGTCGGTCTTGGCCTGGATGATCCGGGAGAACTCGATCTGCATGCGGCGCGGCAGGTCCAGCTTGTGGTCGTTCTTCAGGACGTACGCGATGCCGCCCTTGCCGGACTGCGAGTTGACGCGGATGACGGCCTCGTAGGAGCGGCCGACGTCCTTCGGGTCGATGGGCAGGTACGGGACCGCCCACTCGATCTCGTCCACGGTCTTGCCCTGGGCGGCCGCGTCGGCCTCCATGGCGTCGAAGCCCTTCTTGATGGCGTCCTGGTGGGAGCCGGAGAAGGCGGTGTAGACCAGGTCGCCCGCGTAGGGGTGGCGCGGGTGGACCTCCATCTGGTTGCAGTACTCGGAGGTCCGGCGGATCTCGTCGATCTGGGAGAAGTCGATCTGCGGGTCGATGCCCTGCGAGAACAGGTTCATGCCCAGGGTGATCAGGTCGACGTTGCCGGTGCGCTCGCCCTGCCCGAACAGGCAGCCCTCGATGCGGTCGGCGCCGGCCATCAGGGCCAGCTCGGCGGCGGCGACGGCGGTGCCGCGGTCGTTGTGCGGGTGTACGGAGATGCAGATGTGCTCGCGGCGGGTCAGGTTGCGGGCCATCCACTCGAAGCGGTCCGCGTGGGTGGAGGGCGTCGAGCGCTCCACGGTGGCGGGCAGGTTCAGGATGATCTCGCGGCCCTCGGACGGCTGCCAGACGTCGCAGACGGCCTCGCAGACCTCCAGGGCGAAGTCCAGCTCGGTGTCGGTGAAGATCTCCGGGCTGTACTGGTAGCCGAAGACGGTCTCGGGGCCCAGCAGCTTGTCGGCGTACTCCATGACCAGGCGGGTGCCGTCGACGGCGATCTGCTTGATCTGCTCCTTGGAGCCGCGGAAGACGACCCGGCGGAAGGTCGGGGCGGTCGCGTTGTACAGGTGCACGGTGGCGCGCTTGGCGCCGATCAGCGACTCGACGGTCCGCTCGATCAGGTCCTCGCGGGCCTGGGTCAGTACGGAGATGGTGACGTCGTCCGGGATCGCGCCCTCTTCGATGATGGAGCGCACGAAGGCGAAGTCGGTCTCGCCGGAGGACGGGAAGCCGACCTCGATCTCCTTGTAGCCCATGCGCACCAGCAGGTCGAACATCTCGCGCTTGCGGGCGGGGGTCATCGGGTCGATCAGCGACTGGTTGCCGTCGCGCAGGTCGGTGGACAGCCAGCGGGGAGCCTTGGTGACGCGGGCGTCCGGCCAGGTGCGGTCCGGGATGTCCACCTGCTCGTACTGGCCGTACTTGTGGATCGGCATCCCGGAGGACTTCTGGGAGTGGGTCGCGTTGGTGATGGGCGTGGGGCGACCGACAAAAGGCTGCTGGCTCATGGCGTTGGGCTCCTCGCGTGTCCGCGGTAGTTCGCTGATACGGCCGACGGCGGTCGCAAAAACCGCAACACCAAACTCCGCGGGGAGGGGGTCGGCCTACGACTACAGACCCTCGCCGCGGCAGCTAAGGAGAAGCAGCCCGAAACGCATGATGGTCCGAGCCTAGCCGAGCCGCGCCGTAACGCGAGGACGTGTTTCAGTATGCAAGACCCGCCTGTCCGATTTGTACTGAATGTGAGCTAGGCCTCCTTTCTCCTCATGGGTTCCGTTTGATCCGTCAACCCGGCGATACGGCTTTCGGACATGCGAATGAATCATGGTCGCGGGTAGTGACACTGGTGTGACCCACTGCCACATTTCCGGGCATGGATGCCTCCCACGCCCACCGTCACCCCGTCTTCTGCACCGTCGTGCCGCCGCACCTGCTCGACAAGGCCGCCCTCTCCGCGGACTCCCGGCGCGCCGACCTCGCCCAGCGCACCCTCGAACACGACTCCATGCTGCGCACCCGGCGCCGCGTCACCGCCGTCCGCGGGATCACCCCCGGGCTCGGCGCGCCCGCCGCCGACGAACCGCGCCGAACGATCTACGACGCCCAGCACCGCACCCGGCTGCCCGGGAAGAAGGTGCGCGCCGAGGGCGACCCGGTACACAAGGACGCCACCGTCAACCGCGCCTACGCGGGGCTGGGAGCCACGTACGAGCTCTTCCTGAAGGGCTTCGGGCGGCGCTCGATCGACGACTCCGGGCTCGCCCTGGACGCGACCGTCCACTACGGCGAGGAGTACAACAACGCCTTCTGGGACGGGCAGCAGATGGTCTTCGGCGACGGGGACGGGGACCTCTTCCTCGACTTCACGGTGTCGATCGACGTCATCGGGCACGAGCTGACCCACGGGGTCACCCAGTACACGGCGAACCTCGCCTACCTCGGCCAGTCCGGCGCCCTGAACGAATCGATGTCGGACGTCTTCGGCTCGCTGATCAAGCAGTACTCCCTGGACCAGACGGCCGAGGAGGCCGACTGGCTGATCGGCGCCGGGCTGCTCGGACCCAACGTCACCGGGGTCGCGCTGCGGTCGATGAAGGCGCCCGGGACCGCGTACGACGACGACGAGCTCGGCAAGGACCCGCAGCCGGCCACGATGGACGACTACGTGACCACCAACCGCGACAACGGCGGGGTGCACATCAACTCCGGCATCCCCAACCACGCCTTCTACGTCGCGGCCACCGAGCTGGGCGGCAAGGCCTGGGAGCGCGCCGGACAGATCTGGTACGACACCCTGACGGGCGGCGAGCTGGCCTCGAACGCCAAGTTCACGGACTTCGCCCGGCTGTCGACCGCCGCGGCCGCGGCCCGGTACGGGGACGGCGGCGCCGAGCACCGGGCGCTGCAGAAGGCGTGGTCGGTGGTGGGCGTCCCGATCACGGGGTAGTACGACTGCCATGCGGATTCAGGTGGTGCGGACGGGCGGCTTCGCGGGCATCGAGCGGCGGGCCGAGGTGGACACCTCGGGCCGGCCGGACGAGGACGAGTGGCGGGCGCTGGCCCAGCTGGCACTGCGGCCCGGTCCGCAGGGGCACGCGCCGGAGGGGGTGCGGGACGGGTTCTCGTACGAGATCACGGTGGACGGGCGGACGGTGTCCTGCCACGACCCGCACCTCTCGGACGCGCAGCGGGCACTGGTCTCGCGGGTCTTGAAGGAAGGTGCCTGAAGGAGGGCGCCTGACCCGGGGCGCCCGAAAGGAGGTGCCGGGGCAGCGCCGCTTTGCTTGGATGTCCGGATGACTACGATCTTGGACTCGCTGGAGCGTTACTACGACACGGCACCCCGGGTGGGCGGCGCGCGGGCCGAGGACTTCGGCCCGCTGACCCTGTTCGTCCAGGAGGGCACGGGCTGGCCGTACTACGCGCGGCCCGCGCTCGCCGGCGGTCCCGACGCGACGGCGGCCGACGTGGAGCGGGTCCTGGCCCGGCAGCGGGAGCTGAAGGTGCCCGAGGCCTTCGAGTGGGTGGCCGAAACCAGCCCCTCCCTGCGGGCTCCGGTGGAGGCCGCCGGACTGCACGTCCACGCGCACCCGCTGATGGTCCTCGACCCCGGGGCGGCACCGCTCCCCGCACATCCCGACGTACGCCTGTTCGGCGCGGACGACCCGCTGCTGAAGGCGGCGGTGTCGGTCCCGGCCCTGGCCTTCGCGGCCCCGGGGACGGCGGTGGGCGAGGCCGGTCCCGCGGAGCTCGCGGCGAAGACGGCCGAGCCGTCGGCGGAGGAGGGCAGGGCCCGGGTGGCCGGGAAGATCACTGCGGGCACCACCGCCCTGGCCGCGGCCGTACGCGACGGCGTGGTGCTGTGCGCGGGCCAGTACATCCCGGTCGGGGACGTCGCCGAGGTCGTGGGCGTCGGCACCCTCCCGGCCGCCCGCCGCCAGGGCCTCGCCCTCGCGGTCACGGCGGCCCTGGTCGCGCGGGCCCTGGAGCAGGGGGCGCGCACCGTCTTCCTCTCCGCCGGCGACGAGGACGTGGCCCGGATCTACTCCCGCATCGGCTTCCGCCGGGTGGGGACGGCCCTGATCGCGGAGCCGCCGGAGGCGTAGCCCGGTCGCGGGGTTTGCCGGATCGGCAACAGGGTTTGCCGGATCTCGGGGGCGGGCGGAGCATCGGAGGGACGCCGACCCGTAGAGGAAGAAGGCCCCCATGCATCAGCACGAGCACCCCCGGACCCACGCTCCCGAGCACGACGGCGGCCAGGAGTTCTGGGACGGCCGCTACAGCGAGAGCACCCGGATCTGGAGCGGCAAGCCCAACGCGCTGCTGGTGCGGGAGGCCGAGGGCCTGGCCCCGGGCCGCGCGCTGGACCTCGGGTGCGGGGAAGGGGCCGACGCCGTCTGGCTGGCCCGGAAGGGATGGCGGGTCACCGGCATCGACATCTCCGAGGTCGCCCTGGGCCGGGCCGCCGAGCACGCGGCCGAAGCGGGGGTCGGCGACCGGATCTCCTTCGAGCACCACGACCTCGGGGAGTCCTTCCCCGCCGGCGCGTTCGAGCTGGTCTCCGCCTGCTTCCTGCACAGCCCGGGCGACATGCCCCGCGCTCGGATCCTGCGCACCGCCGCGGCGGCCGTCGCCCCGGGCGGCGTCCTGCTCGTGGGCGGGCACGGGGGCGCGGCCCCCGGGACGCAGGACCCGCACCCGGAGCTGCACTTCCCCACCCCGCAGGAGGTCCTGGCGGACCTGGAACTGCCCGAGGGCGACTGGGAGGTCCTGGTCTGCGCGGAGCACGCCCGGGTGGGCGCCGAGGCCGCCCGCCCGGGCCCCGGCTACGACAACGTGCTCAAGGTCCGGCGGCTCCGCTAGTGCTGTGACCGGCAAGGTTCACCGGGTCACGGCGCCCGGCACGGCACCTCGCTGCGTTGTCGGACCGCGCAAGTACGTCCAGTACGAGGCGCGGCCCTCCGCCTTGCGATGCACCGCGCCGGACACCGCGCCCCGGCAAACCTTTCCGGCCACAGCACTAGGCGGTGCCCGGGGCGGCTCGGCTAGAAGCCCAGCTTGCGGAGCTGCTTGGGGTCCCGCTGCCAGTCCTTGGCGACCTTCACGTGGAGGTCGAGGAAGACCGGGGTCCCGAGCAGCGCCTCGATGTGCTTGCGCGACTTCATCCCGACCTCCTTCAGACGGGAGCCCTTCGGGCCGATGATGATGCCCTTCTGGCTGGGGCGCTCGATGTAGACGTTCGCGTGGATGTCCAGCAGCGGCCGATCGGCCGGGCGGTTCTCGCGCGGGATCATCTCCTCGACGACCACGGCGATGGAGTGCGGCAGCTCGTCGCGGACGCCTTCCAGCGCGGCCTCGCGGATCAGCTCCGCGACCATGACCATCTCGGGCTCGTCGGTGAGGTCGCCCTCCGGGTACAGCGGCGGGCTCTCCGGCAGCAGCGGCGCGATCAGGTCGGCCAGCAGCTGGACCTGGGTGTCGCCGACGGCCGAGACGGGGACGATCTCGGCCCACTCGATGCCGAGCTCCGCGCCGAGCTGGTGGATGGCGAGGAGCTGTTCGGCCAGCGCCTTGGACTCCACCAGGTCCGTCTTGGTCACGATGGCGATCTTGGGGGTCTTCTTGATCGCCGCAAGCTCCTTGGCGATGAACTTGTCGCCGGGGCCGAGCTTCTGGTCGGCCGGCAGGCAGAAGCCGATGACGTCGACCTCGGCCCAGGTGGTCCGCACGACGTCGTTCAGGCGCTCGCCGAGCAGCGTCCGCGGCTTGTGCAGACCGGGCGTGTCGACGAGGACGAGCTGGGCGTCGGGGCGGTGCACGATGCCGCGGACGGTGTGGCGGGTGGTCTGCGGCCGGTTGGAGGTGATCGCGACCTTGGTGCCCACGAGTGCGTTGGTGAGGGTCGACTTCCCCGCGTTGGGGCGGCCGACGAAGCAGGCGAAGCCCGCACGGTGCGGGGCGGTGGACTCGGGGGAACGATCGCTCATACGGGCCATTCTCCCCGATGCGGCTCCCAGCGCCGACCAGGCCACGGTGACGAGGGCCACCAGGGTCGTGAGCAGCGGGTTCGCGGCGTAGTCGGCGGTGCCCCGGGCGGTCGCCCCGTCGGCCCGGGCGCGGACCGCCACCTCGGCCCGCTCCACGAGGGGCGGGCCGTCCCAGCGGGCGCTGAGCCGGACTTCCTGCCCCGGCAGCAGCTCGGCCGGGAGCCCGCCGAGCTCGCGGTCGGCGAGCGTCCGGCCGAGGGCTCCGGTGGCGGTGAGGGCGGCGCGGGGGCGGAGGGTGACGTTGCCACTGTTGCGGAGCGTGTACGAGACCTCCGCGCGGGCGCCGCTGCCGTGGACCCGGACCCCCTCGACGGCGAGGGCGGCGGCGGTCGGGCCGGTCACCCGCAGGTACACCCGGGCGGCGACGGCCTGCTGCACCCCGATCCCCTGCGGGGCGGCGGCGGGCCGCTCCTCCAGGGCGACGATGGCGCCGGGGTGGTCGCCGGGCTCGGCCCGCTCGGGGACGGTGACGGTGAACGCGACGCTGACCGTGCCGCCGGCCGGGACGGTGACCCGCTCCCGCTCGAGCCGCGCCCACGCGGCGGTGGCCCGGCGGGGCTCGTCGGGACCGCGGAGGGCGAAGCCGCCGTCGCGGGCGGTGTTGTAGGCGTCGGCGGCGTACAGGCGGAAGGTGCGGGGGCGGTCGGAGCGGTTGGCGAGCGTGACGGTGTCGGTGACGGCCGCGCCGGGGGAGGCGGCGAGGTAGAAGTACGGCCGCTGTCCGACGGCGTTGGCGGCGGGCAGCACGGACCACTGCCCGTTGTCCGCGGCAGCCGCCACCCCTGCGGGGCCGAGCAACCCGGCCACCACCACGGCCACGCCGACCGCAAACCCGCGCAGCGGCCCCCGCACTGGTGCGGGGGCGGCGGCCCCCGTCACGAGAGGGTCAGAGTCAGGACCGCCGTGTACGCGCCCGGCGGGGTGTACCGCGGGACCTGGAGGGTGACGGCCGCGTCGATCGTGAACGTGCCGCCGACCACCGCCGCGTCGGGCGTCGAGGCCAGCAGCGCCCCCTCCGGCCCCACCACCCCCGCGCTCCCCGCCACACACGCACTGGGGCCCACGGCCACCACGCACACCGGGGTCCAGGACAGCGACGCACCCGGGATCCGCACCCCGCCCGGCCCCGTGAAGTCGGTGACCTTGCCGATCAGCGACCACCCGGCCGGCCCGCCCCGCGCGTCGGTGACGGTGACCGTGCCGATCCGCCCCGGCGCCGCGCCCCCGTCGCCGTACGGGACCGCCCCCAGGGTGATGTCCTCGCCGGTCTGGGTCATGGCCAGCGCGCCCGGCTCGACGGTGGCGAGGACCCGCTGAGTGGCCGTCGGCGCGGGCGCGGCGTCGATGACCGCGTACGCCGCCGGGCCGGAGCCCTGCCCCGCCGACCAGGCCTCGCCCTCGTAGGCGACCACGGCCGTCGTGGCCTTGTCCGTGACCGGCAGCGCGGCCACCGCCACGCCCCGCTCGTCGGCGGTGGCGGTGACCCGGTCGGCGGTCTCGGCGGCGCCCGCCCGCCCGGCGACGGTCACCGCCGCGCCCGGGGCGAAGCCGGCGGCGGTGACCTCGACCTTGGCACCCGGTTTCCCGGAGGCGGCGGCGAGGAAGACGCTGCGCAGGTTGGCCGTGGGCAGCTCGCTCGCGGTGAGCCGCGCCGACACCGGCACCGCCGACGCCTCGGCGGCGGGGGTGCAGGTGGTGTCGAGGTCCAGCGGATGGCTGGTGTGCAGGGTGTAGGAGCCCGGGGCGAGGGCCGTCTGCCCGGGGGCGGTGACGGTGAAGGTGCCCGTCATGGTGACGGCGGGCAGGGCCGCCCCGGCCGGCACGGGATCGTTCCGCTTCGCGCCGACCACGGTGACCTCGCCGCTCTGCGCGCCGGAGAGGAGGACCCGCCCGGTCGGTGTCAGCGCGTCGGCGGGGAGTTCCGCTCCGGCGGGGTTGGCCGCGGGGGTGGCGGCCACCTGGTAGGTCACGGTGACGGTGTCGCCGACCCGCGGGGCCGGGTTGTCGACGGTGATCCGGGCGGTGGTCGGCCCGTCGGCGGGCGGGAGTCCGGCCTCCTGCGGCGGCAGGCAGTGCGTGGGGAACTCCACCTGGCCCACCGGGGCCTCCCCCTCGGCGGCCGCCGGTGCGCCGAGCGCTCCCCCGCTCGCGGCGGCGAGCACGGCCATGCCGACGGCCGCCGACCATCTGCTGCTTCTCCTGCTGCGCGCCCCTGTTCGCACTGCCCGCCCCCTCCGCTCCCCAGGGGGCCATTCACGAGCGGGCGGCGGGAGAAGTCAATGGACGGATCCCGCATCAACTGATGGCCCATCAGGAGATGGCAGGGTGCCGACGCTGCTCGCGGCCCGGAAGGTGCGCCGGTAGGCCGTCGGGCTGACCCCCAGCACCGCCTGGACGTGCTTGCGCAGCGACTGCGCCGTCCCGAAGCCGCTCTCCCGCGCGACCTGCTCCATCGAGAGCTCCGTCTGCTCCAGCAGCCGCCGGGCCCGCTCCACGCGCTGGCCGAGGATCCACTGGCCGGGGCTGGTGCCCGACTCCTCGCGGAACCGGCGCGTGAAGGTCCGTACCGACATGGCCTCCTGCCGGGCCAGGTCGGTCAGCCGCAGCGGTTCGTGCAGCCGGTCCAGCACCCACGCGCGGGCCGCCGCGGTCGTGGCGAGCTGCGGCTCGGGGACCGGGCGCTCGATGAACTGGGCCTGCCCGCCGTCCCGGTGCGGCGGTACGACGGTCCGCCGGGCCACCTCGTTGGCGACGGCCGCGCCGTGGTCTCGGCGCACGATGTGCAGGCACAGGTCGACCCCGGAGGCGACTCCGGCCGAGGTCAGCACGTCCCCGTCGTCGGTGTAGAGCACCCCGGCGTCCACCCGTACGGCCGGGAACAGCCGCTGGAAGTGCTCGGCGGAGGCCCAGTGGGTGGTGGCCGGCCGCCCGTCCAGGTAGCCGGCGGCGGCCAGTACGTAGCCGCCGGTGCAGATGGAGACGAGCCGGGTGCCGGGCCGGATGTGCGCGAGGGCCGCGGCGAGCTCGTCGGTCAGCGTGCCGGACTCGTACACCGGGCCCAGCTCCCACGAGGCCGGCACCACCACCGTGTCGGCGGTGGCCAGCAGCTCCGGGCCGTGCTCGACCTGGACCGCGAAGTCGGCCTCGGTGCGCACCGGCCCGGGGGCGAGTCCGCAGGTGAGGACCTCGTAGAGCGGCCGCCCGGCCTGGTCATTGGCGCGGCCGAAGATCCGGTGCGGGATGCCGAGCTCGAAGGGGAGCAGCCCGGTGAGCGCGAGGACGACGACGCGGTGGGGGTGCGGCTGCGGGTCCATGGCCCGATCGTAGCGAAGCATGACAGTCAGGCCACTGTCGTACGGGGCCCCGCGGCCCGGAAGCTGTCCGCGTGACACAGACAGCCCCCGCCTCCACGGCCGCCCCGCAGGCCCCCCGCCGGCCCGGCCGCATCCACCGCGCCTGGTTCGCCGCGGCCGTCGCCTTCGTGACGATCATCGGCGCCGCCGCGTTCGCCTCCCTCCCGGGACTGCTCATCGAGCCGTTGCACGAGGAGTTCGACTGGTCGCGCGGCACGATCGGCTTCGCGGTCTCGGTCAACCTCGCCCTCTACGGGCTCACGGCGCCGTTCGCCGCCGCGCTGATGGACCGCTTCGGCATCCGGAAGGTCGTCGCGGTGGCCCTCACCGTCATCGCCGGCGGTTCCGCGGCCACGGTGTGGATGACCGCGTCCTGGCAGCTGGTGCTGTTCTGGGGCGTGCTGGTGGGCCTGGGCAGCGGCTCGATGGCGCTCGCGTTCGCGGCGACGGTGACCAACCGCTGGTTCACCGCCCGGCGCGGGCTGGTCACGGGCATCCTGACCGCCGCGGGCGCCTCCGGGCAGCTGGTCTTCCTGCCGCTGCTGTCGTGGCTGGTGGAACGCCACGGCTGGCGCCCGGCTGCGATCACGGTGTCGCTCGCCGCCCTGGCCGTGGTCCCGTTCGTCTGGCTGCTGCTGCGCGACCACCCGGCGGACGTGGGCCTCGCCCCGTACGGGGGCACGTATGCACCCAAGCCGGCACCGGTGCCGGGTGCGGCGCGCAGGGCCGTCACCGTCCTGTTCAGGGCGGCCCGGACCGGCCCGTTCTGGCTGCTGGCGGGCACGTTCGCGATCTGCGGGGCCTCGACGAACGGGCTGGTACGGATCCACTTCGTGCCGGCGGCCCACGACCACGGCATGCCGGTGACGGCGGCCGCGGGGCTGCTCGCGGTGATCGGCGTGTTCGACGTGGTCGGCACGATCGCGTCGGGCTGGTTCACGGACCGCTTCGAGGCGCGGCGCCTGCTGGCCGTGTACTACGCCCTGCGCGGGATCTCGCTGCTCTTCCTGCCGATGCTGCTGGCGCCGTCGGTGCGGCCGCCGCTGGTGTTCTTCATCGTCTTCTACGGCCTGGACTGGGTCGCGACGGTCCCGCCGACCATCGCCCTGTGCCGAGAGCAGTACGGGGAGGACAGCGCCATCGTCTTCGGCTGGGTGCTGGCCTCGCACCAGATCGGCGCGGCGGTGGTGGCCTTCCTGGGCGGCCTGGCGCGGGACGCCTTCGGCTCGTACGACCTGGTCTGGTACGCGTCCGGCGGGCTGTGCGCGATGGCGGCACTGATGGCGATGGTCATCCGCCGCCGTTAGCCTCCGGCGGGCGGGCGACCATCCAAACTCAGCCCCGCCGGCGTTTGAGGCGCCTTTCAGCCCGTCCGGCGTTTGAGGACCGGGGGTCTGGGGGCGGAGCCCCCGGTTTCGGGAAGGGGCGGGGTGGGGGAAGCCCCGCGCAGCGGCCCCACCCCCGGCCCGCACGCAAGGGGCCGCCGGGGCCGGGCGCGCGGCGGGGCTACGCTCCGGCGGGCGTCGTGGACTTCAGGGTGCCGTCCGGCGCGGCCAGCAGGACCGGGGTGTCCGGGCCGCCGAGGTCGCGGACGGCCGCGCGGTCGGCGTCGGCCGGGGCTTCGGCGGCGCTGACGACGGCCGCCGCCTCCAGCGACTGCGCCCCGCTCGCCACGGCCATCGCGACCGCGGTCCGCAGCGCGCTCAGCTTGAGGGAGTCGAGCTCCACCGTTCCGGCGACGTAGGTGCGGCCGGTCTCGTCCCGTACCGCCGCCCCCTCGGGCACGCCGTTGCGGGCCCGCGCGCTGCGGGCGAGCGTGATGATCTTGCTGTCCTCGGGGTCGATCCCCGTGCTGTCGGTCATGGGCGAAGCATATGGAGCACCCCGGCCGGACCGTACAACGACCCCGCCGGGGCGCCCTCCCCTCCACACCCCGTTCCCCCTGGGGCAGGACAAACATAAGCGGGCCGTAAGAAGATCCTGCGATCCGAAGGTCCCCGATTGGAATGACCTTCGACCCTGCCTCGTCCTACCCCGCGGGACGCGTCACGGCCGGTCCAGCCGCAGCCGCTCCGCCCTCGGCAGACCCGCGACCACCAGGTCGTAGCTGTCCTCCACCAGCTCCCGGACCATCCCGTCCGGCAGCCCGCCGGGCCCGCCCACCGTGACCGTGTTCCAGTGCCGCTTGTTCATGTGCCAGCCGGGCACGATCGCCTCGTGCTCCGCCCGCAGCCGCACCGCCAGCTCCGGCTCGCACTTGAGGTTGACCTTCAGCGGTTCGGCGTCCAGCGCCGACAGCGCGAACATCTTCCCCAGCACCTTGAACACCGAGGTCTCCGGCGTGAAGGGGAACTCCTCCACCGCCGCGTTGAAGCCCAGGCAGAACGCGCGCAGCTGCTCCGGGGTCATTCGCCCTCCTCGCCCTCGCCTTCGCCCGCGGCCGGAGCAACCGGCTCCACGAGCACCGTCACGATCTTGTTCCGGCGCCCCGCCGGGGATTCGGCCGTCAGCCGCAGCGGTCGCCCGTCGGGCAGTTCCACCAGCGCCGTGGCCCCCGCGATCGGCACCCGGCCGAGCGCCTTGGCCAGCAGGCCGCCGACCGTCTCCACGTCCTCGTCGTCGAAGGCCTCGACCTTGAACAGCTCACCCAGATCGGTGATGTCGAGCCGGGCCGTGACCCGGTAGCGGTCCTCGCCGAGCTCCTCGACCGGCGGGAGCTCCCGGTCGTACTCGTCGGTGATCTCGCCGACGATCTCTTCGAGGATGTCCTCGATGGTGACGATGCCGGCCGTGCCGCCGTACTCGTCGATGACCACCGCCACGTGGTTGCGCACCTGCTGCATCTCCCGCAGCAGATCGCCCGCGTTCTTGGTGTCGGGTACGAAGACCGCGGGCCGCATCGCCGTCGAGACCAGGTCGGACTCGGCCTCGCGGCTGATGTGGGTCTTGCGGACCAGGTCCTTCAGGTAGACGATCCCGACGATGTCGTCCTCGTTCTCCCCGGTCACCGGGATGCGCGAGAAGCCGGACCGCAGCGCGAGCGTGGTCGCCTGACGGACCGTCTTGTACCGCTCGATGCAGATCAGGTCGGTGCGCGGCACCATCACCTCGCGCACCAGCGTGTCGCCGAGCTCGAAGACCTGGTGCACCATCCGGCGCTCGTCGTCCTCGATCAGCGATTCCTTCTCCGCGAGGTCCACCATGGCGCGCAGCTCGGCCTCGGAGGCGAACGGCCCCTTGCGGAAGCCCTTCCCGGGGGTGAGCGCGTTGCCGATGAGGATCAGCAGCTGCGGGATCGGCCCCATGACCCGGGCGAGCGGTACGAGGACGTACGCGGCCGCCGTCGCCGTGTTCAGCGGGTGCTGGCGGCCGATGGTGCGCGGCGAGACGCCCACCGCGACGAACGACACCAGCACCATCACGGCGATGGCCACGAGCAGCGCGGTCCAGTTCTCACCGAACTCGTCGAGGCAGACGTAGGTGACGAGGACACCGGCCGCCATCTCGCAGGTGACGCGGACCAGCAGCGCCACGTTCAGGTAGCGGGTGGGGTCCCCGGCGACCTGGGCGAGCTTCGCGCTGCCGCGCCGTCCTTCCCGTACGGCCTGTTCCGCGCGGAAGCTGGAGATCCGGGCGATCCCGGACTCCGCGCACGCCGCGAACCAGGCGACCACGACCAGCAGCACCGCTCCGGTGATCAGCTGGGGGGCGTTCACGAGACGGTCGGGGCCGGGGACGGGCCGGTGATGCCGCGCTCGGAGCGCCAGCCGTCGACGATGGCCGCCTGGAGGCCGAACATCTCGGCCTTCTCGTCCGGCTCCTCGTGGTCGTAACCGAGCAGGTGCAGCACCCCGTGGACGGTCAGGAGCTGGAGCTCCTCGTCCATGGAGTGCTGCGTCGGGGCCTCCTGGCCCTGCTTCTTCGCGAACTCGGGGCAGAGCACGATGTCGCCGAGCAGCCCCTGCGGGGGCTCCTCGTCGTCCTTCGACGGCGGACGGAGCTCGTCCATCGGGAAGGACATGACGTCGGTCGCTCCGGGCAGATCCATCCACTGGATGTGGAGCTGCTCCATCGCCTCCTCGTCGATGGCGATGACGGAGAGCTCGGAGAGCGGGTGGATCCGCATCCGGGTGAGCGCGTAGCGGGCGATGTCGAGGATCGCCTGCTCGTCGATCTCGGTTCCGGACTCGTTGTTGACGTCGATCGACATGGTGCGCTGGGTTCTACTTCCGCTGATGGCCGTTCGGTGCCGGCTGCTGGCTGTCGTCGTACTTCTCGTACGCGTCGACGATACGGCCGACCAGCTTGTGCCGGACGACATCCTCGGACGTGAGCCGCGAGAAGTGGATGTCCGGCACGCCTTCCAGAATCTCCTGGACCTGACGCAGACCGCTCTTGGCGCCGCCCGGCAGGTCGATCTGGGTGACGTCACCGGTGACGACGATCTTCGAGTCGAAGCCGAGCCGGGTCAGGAACATCTTCATCTGCTCGGCGGTCGTGTTCTGCGCCTCGTCCAGTACGACGAACGCGTCGTTCAACGTACGGCCTCGCATATAGGCCAGCGGCGCGACCTCGATGGTCCCGGCCGCCATCAGGCGCGGGATGGAGTCGGGGTCCATCATGTCGTGGAGCGCGTCGTAGAGCGGCCGCAGGTACGGGTCGATCTTGTCGAAGAGGGTGCCCGGCAGGAAGCCGAGCCGCTCCCCCGCCTCGACGGCGGGCCGGGTCAGGATGATCCGGCTGACCTGCTTGGACTGCAGGGCCTGGACCGCCTTGGCCATGGCGAGGTAGGTCTTGCCGGTACCGGCGGGGCCGATGCCGAAGACGATCGTGTTCTTGTCGATCGCGTCGACGTACCGCTTCTGGTTGAGGGTCTTGGGGCGGATGGTGCGGCCGCGGCTGGAGAGGATGTTCTGGGTGAGCACCTCGGCGGGCGTCTCGTCCGGGCCGTTGCCGTTCTCGCTCGACTTGAGCATGGCGATCGAGCGTTCCACTGCGTCCTCCGTCATCGGCTGCCCGGTGCGGAGCACCAGCATCATCTCGTCGAACAGGCGCTGGATCAGAGCGACTTCCGCCGCCGCACCGATCGCGCTGACCTGGTTGCCCCGAACATGGATGTCGGCCTTCGGGAAGGCCTTCTCGATCACGCGCAACAGGGCGTCACCCGAGCCGAGCACGCTCACCATCGGGTGCGTGGCCGGAACGGTGAAGTGGGCTCGCGCCTGCCCCGGCGCGGGGATGTGGGCTGTCGATGTCTGAGTCATGGGCCGGCACTGTGGCCTGCACATACCTCCCGCTGAGGGGCCGCGCCGTTCGACGACCTCCGGACTACCAAGCCTACGACGCCCCGGCGCCATCCCCGAGAGGTTTTCCCGGCGGACCAGGCGGGCTCCGCCCGGACCCGGGGCAGCGGCTACGCGGAGTGCCGGAAGCCGATCGTCGGCACCGCCCGCCGGCGCGCGGCCGGCGTCGACCCCCGCGGGACCAGGTCCTCCAGGAAGCCGTACCGGCCGCGCAGCTCCTCCGGGGCGGACCGCCACCAGTGGGCCACCTCCGGCCAGCCGGGGGCCGACAGGGAGCCGCCGAACTCCTGGACCGACAGCGCGGCCGTCAGCCCGGCGAAGGCGAGCCGGTCCGCCAGCGGCCAGCCCGCCAGGGTGCCGGTGACGAAACCCGCCACGTACACGTCGCCCGCGCCCGTCGGATCCAGCTCGTCCACCGCGATCCCGCGGACCTGCGCCGTCTCCCCGGTGTGCCCGTCCACCGCGTACGAACCCTCCGCGCCCATCGTCACCACCGCGATCGGCACCTTCTCGGCCAGCGCCCGGGCCGCCGCGCGCGGGCACTCGGTCCGGGTGTAGCGCATCGCCTCGCCCGCGTTCGGCAGGAACGCCTCGCAGTGCTCCAGGTCGGCCAGGGCCGCCAGGTCCCACCGCCCGCTCTCGTCCCACCCGGTGTCCGCGAAGACCCGCGAACCGCGCCGGGCGGCCTCGCCGATCCAGCCCTCCCCGCGGCCCGGGCCCAGCGAGGCCACGGCCGCCCGGGCCCTCGGCGGGCACTGCGGGAAGGGTCCGGGGCCCGCCGGGGGCGGTGCCTCGTGGCCGTGCGAGACCATCGTGCGCTCGCCCTCGTACGCCATCGAGACCGTGACGGGGCTGTGCCAGCCGGGGATGGTCCGCGACATGGAGAGGTCGATGCCCTCGCCCTGTTCGAGCGCGTCCCAGCAGTACTCGCCGTAGTGGTCGTCCCCGAAGGCCGCGGCCAGCGAGGTGCGCAGGCCCAGTCGCGCCAGGGCGGTGGCCATGTTGGCGACGCCGCCGGGGCTGGAGCCCATGCCGCGCGCCCAGGACTCCGTACCGCGCACGGGCGCGGAGTCCAGGCCCGTGAAGATGATGTCGAGGAAGACCGTTCCGGTGAGGAAGACGTCGCAGCCGGGCTCCTCGGGGTCCCGCACCGGACCGAGCGGGTCCACGGCGGCTGAGGCTCTGTCGAAGGCGTCCCGACTGGTCACGTGTGCTCCCCGCAATTCTGGAAGGGTCGCGTCCTGCCCTCCTCGGCCAGAACCAAACCCCAGTGTGGCGCAGATCACCACCGGAGCGCTCTTCTCCGCGGCTCGGCCCGCTTGATAGACAGAGCCCCCGCCCTCCGCGGCGACCCCGCGCACCACCTGGAACGCCCGTGCACCACCGCCCCGCCACGTGGCCCCTGGTGGCCCTGTTCACGGCCGGCTACGCCGCCCCGTACCTGCTGCCGACCGTCGTCGGGCGCCTCGACGCGCACCTTCCGCTGAGCCCCGCGCAAGCCGGTCTGACCGGCACGGTGCTGCTCCTCGGCTCCGCCGCGGCCGGGTTCGTCCTCGCCCCCCGCATCCCCCGCCACGGGCCCCGCCGGCTCGCCCGGCTCGGGCTGCTGCTCGCCGTCGCCGGCTACGGCACGGCCGCCGCGACCGCCGTGCTCCCGCTGGTCGTCGCGGGCGCGGTCCTCGGCGGCTTCGGTTCCGGTACCGCGACCGCCGTGGCCGCCTCGGGGATGGCCGGCCGGCCCGATCCGCACCGCGCGTCCGCCCTCGGGCTGCTGTCGGTGTCGGCGACCGCGGGCGCGCTCTACCTGACCCTGCCGCGGCTGGGCGGCGGACACGGGCTGCCCTTCCTCGCCCTCGCGCTGGTCGCGGCGGCGGCCTGGCCGGCCACCGGTCGGCTCGTCCACGCCCCGGCCGCCGCCCCTCAGCTGACCGCCGCCCGCCTCCCCCGGCCGCGGGCCGGGCTGGCCCTCTCGCTGGGCCTGATGCTGTGGTCGCCGGCCCAGAACGCCCTGTGGGGGGTCAGCGGCCGGATCGGCGCCGAACAGGCGGGGCTGTCCGAGGTCGCCCTCGGCACCGTCTTCGCCGCCGCCCTCGGCGCGGGCCTGCTCGGGGTGACGGCCGCCTCCGCGCTCGGCCCGCGCCTCGGGCGGGCCGTCCCGATCGGCGCGGGCACCGTACTGATCGCCGGCTGCGTGCTGCTTGCCTCCTCCGCGCGCGGGCCGGGCTCCTTCGCGGCCGGGGAGATCCTGTGGAACGCGCTCTACCCGGTCGTGCTGTCGTACGCGATCGGGCTGGCCGCCGCGCTCGACCCCCGGGGGCGGTGGGCGGTCCTCGCCGGGGCGGCGTCCTCCCTGGGCGTCGCGTGCGGGCCGCTGGCCGGCAGCCTCCTCGCCGAAGCGGCGGGCTTCCCGGGCGCGGGCCTGGCCCTGGCGGCCGTGCTCCTCGCGGTGGCCGCCCCCATGACCACGGTCGCCGCCCGTACCGGCCGGTGGCCGCTGCGCGGGGCCGTCCCCCACCCCGCCCCTTCCCGAAACTGGGGCTCCGCCCCAGACCCCGCTCCTCAATCGCCGGAGGGGCTGGATTGTGCGCGGCCGGGACTGGAACGCCCTGGACGGGGACGGGGTGGGGTGTTGTCCGGGACGTAGAACGTGATTTGTGGCGCGGCAGCGCCCGCACAGACGAAGACGCGTCCAGGCGCCATAAATCATGCAGTCCCGGATGACACCCCACCCCGGCACCGGCCCCCACACGCAGCCCCGGCACGAGACCCCTCACGTAACTCCCGCCAGGCAACCCCGCCGAGCCCCGTCAGGGACCCGGCACCCTCGCTGGCGAACACCGCCGAGCCCCGGCGCAGCCGTACCCGCGGGATCCGCCTAGGGCCTGTCCGGCGGATCAGGGTCGGACAGGCCGCGGTGTCTGGTGCGGTGCATCGCAAGGCGCCGGAGCGTCTCGATAGCGGAGCTATCGGGGCGTTTCGGCAACGCGGCGAGGCGCCGTGCCAGACACCGCGGCCCCGGCCATGATCCGCCGGACAGGCCCTAGCCCGCCGAGCCCCCGGCCAGGGACCCGGCAGGGCCCCGCTTCGGGAGCGGGACCCGGAGCAGGTCGGCCGCGATCGTCAACTCGCCCTCGAACCCGGCCTCCCGGGCCTCCCGCTCGAACGCCTCCGGGTCCGTGTACCGCTGCGAGAAGTGCGTCAGCACCAGGTGCCGGACGCCCGCCGACCGCGCCGCCCGGGCCGCCTGGCCGGCCGTCAGGTGGCCGTGCTCGGTGGCCAGCGCGGCCTCCGCCTCCAGGAAGGTCGACTCGATCACCAGCATGTCGCAGCCCTCCGCGAGGGCCTCCACGCCCTCGCACATCCGGGTGTCCATCACGAAGGCGAACCGCTGCCCCGCCCGGTGTTCGCTGACGTCGTCCAGCGACACCTCCCCGAGCCGCCCCTCGCGCTGGATCCGGCCCACGTCCGGCCCCTTGATCCCGTGCCGCGCGAGCAGCTCCGGGACCATGCGCCGGCCGTCCGGCTCGGTGAGCCGGTAGCCGAAGGACTCCACCGGGTGCGAGAGCCGCCGCGCCTCCAGGACGTACGAGTCCCCGCGCGCGAGCGGCCCGTCCTCGGCCACCGGAGCCTCCTCCAGGAGCACGGTCTCCCGGTAGGCCGTGGCGTACCGCAGCCGGTCGAAGAACTTCTGCCCGGACGCCGGGTAGTGCGCCGTGACCGGGTGCGGCACCCGGTCGAGGTTGATCCGCTGGATCACCCCGGCGAGCCCGAGGCTGTGGTCGCCGTGGAAGTGGGTGACGCAGATCCGGTTGATGTCGTGCGCGGCGACCCCGGCCCGCAGCATCTGCCGCTGGGTGCCCTCGCCCGGGTCGAAGAGGATGCCCTCGCCGTCCCAGCGCAGCAGGTAGCCGTTGTGGTTGCGGTGGCGGGTGGGCACCTGACTGGCGGTGCCCAGCACCACGAACTCTCGTACCGACACGACTTATCCGGGCGGCCACTGGAGGCCGCGGCCCCCGAGGACGTGCAGGTGGGCGTGGAAGACGGTCTGGCCCGCGCCGGCGCCGGTGTTGAAGACGACCCGGTAGCCGTGGTCGTCGATCTTCTCGTCGGCGGCGATCCGCCCGGCCTCCCGCAGTATGTCGGCGACGACCGTCGGCTCGGCCTCCGCGAGCGAGGCCGCGTCGGGGTAGTGCACCTTGGGGATGACGAGCACGTGCGTGGGCGCCTGCGGGTTGATGTCCCGGAAGGCGACGGTCGTCTCGGTCTCCCGGACGACCGTCGCCGGGATGACTCCCGTGACGATCTTGCAGAACAGGCAGTCCGCCTGCGGTTCCCCGGCCATTGCTGAGCCTCCCGTGACGTTGATCGGTCCGGGCATCGTATCGGCCGTACCGGAGCGGAACCCCTCAGGACCAGCGGCCCGTACGCGCCAGCAGCACCGCCGTCGCCGCCGTGCCCGCCGTGGAGGTCCGCAGCACCGAGCGGCCCAGCCGGTACGGCCGCGCGCCGGCCTCGGCGAAGGCGGCCAGCTCCTCCGGGGAGACCCCGCCCTCCGGGCCGACCACCAGCACGACGGAGCCGGAGGACGGGAGCTCCGCCACGGCCAGCGCCTCGGAGGGGGTGTCCCGGTCCTCGTGCAGGACCACCGCCAGGTCGGCGCCCGCCAGCAGCGCGGCCACCTGCTTGGTGGACATGGCCTCGGCCACCTCCGGGAAGCGGACCCGGCGGGACTGCTTGCCCGACTCCCGGGCGGTGGCCCGCCACTTGGCCAGGGACTTGGCCCCCCGGTCGCCGCGCCACTGGGTGATGCACCGCGAGGCCTGCCACGGCACGATCGCGTCCACGCCGGTCTCGGTCATGGTCTCCACCGCCACCTCGCCGCGGTCGCCCTTGGGCAGGGCCTGCACGACGGTGATCCGGACGGCCGGCTCGGCCTCCTCGAAGACCCCGGACACCGAGACGACGAGCCGGTCCTTGCCCTCCGCCGCCTTCACCACGGCCTCGGCCCAGCGCCCGCGGCCGTCCGCGAGGACCACCGCCTCGCCCGGGTTCAGCCGCTTCACGGAGACCGCGTGCCGGCCCTCGGGGCCGTCCAGGACGAACTCCGGCCCCGCGGGGACCTCTTCGACCACGAACACGGGGGCGGTCATGACGCACTCCTCATCTGCATGTCCTTCAACGCTCTCTGCGCCTCGGCGAGTTCGGCCGCCAGCACCTCCACCAGCTGGCCGGCCGGCAGCACCCGCGCCAGCCGGTGCCCCTGGCCCGCCCACAGGGCCATGCCCTGCGGGTCCCCGGCCGCGGCGGCCGCCTTGCGCAGCCCCGAGGTCAGGTGGTGCACCTGCGGGTACGCGGCGGGCGCGTAGGGCCCGTGCTCCCGCATGAAGCGGTTCACCAGGCCGCGCGCGGGCCGCCCGGAGAAGGCCCGCGTGAGCTCCGTCCGTACGAAGAGGGGGTCGGTCAGCGCCTTCTTGTGCAGGGGGTCCGCCCCCGACTCGGGGCACGCGAGGAAGGCCGTGCCGAGCTGGGCCGCCACCGCGCCCGCCGCCAGCAGGGCCGCGATCTGCGAGCCCCGCATCAGGCCGCCCGCCGCGATGATCGGGAGCGCGACCGCCTCCCGTACCTGGGCCACGAGCGCGAGCAGCCCCACGGCCGCCGTGCCGTCCGCCTGGGGGTCGTCGCGGTGCGTGCCCTGGTGGCCCCCGGCCTCGACGCCCTGCACGCAGACCGCGTCGGCTCCGGCTGCCTGCGCGGCGCGCGCCTCGTCGACGGAGGTCACCGTGACGACGGTGTACGTACCGGCCTTGCGCAGGGCGGCGAGGGCCTCGGGGGTGGGGCAGCCGAAGGTGAAGGAGACGACCGGGACCGGGTCTTCGAGGAGGATGGCGAGTTTGGCGTCGTAGCCGTCGTCGCTGGTGCCGATGATGTCGTCCTCGGCGAGGGAGATCGCGTACCAGCTGGCCTCCCCGGCGAGCTGCCCGCGGTACGCCTCGACGGCGGCCGGGTCCACGTAACCGGTCTGCGGCATGAAGAGGTTGACACCGAAGGGGCGCCGGGTGAGCGCGCGCACCTGTTTGATCTCGTGGTACATGCCGTCGGCGGTCTTGTAGCCGCCGGCCAGGAAGCCCAGTCCGCCCGCTTCGCACACCGCCCCGACGAGCGCGGGGCAGGAGGCGCCGCCCGCCATGGGCGCCTGCACGATCGGATGGGGGGAGAGACCGTTCGGTGGCGAGGACATGGACTGCATCGTGCCATGTCCCGCTCAGCGGGCCGAATCACGGCATTCGCCTGGCATAGTCCGCTTCCCCCGCTGGCCGAAACCGGTGTACGGACCACCCGCCGGCAACGCACGGAGCCCGGCCGGGGATGGTCCCCGGCCGGGCTCCTATGCGGTGCGCACGGGCCGGTCAGCGGCCGTTGAACGCGTCCTTCAGGCGGCTGAACAGACCCTGCTGGCCGGGCGCGAACTGGCCCGTCGGCCGCTCCTCGCCGCGCAGCTTCGCCAGCTGGCGCAGCAGTTCCTCCTGCTGGGCGTCCAGCTTGCCCGGGGTGGTGACCTCGACGTGGACGATCAGGTCGCCGCGCCCGCCGCCGCGCAGGTGGGTGACGCCGCGCCCGTGCAGCGGGATCGCCTGGCCGGACTGGGTGCCGGGCCGGATGTCGATCTCCTCCATGCCGTCGAGGGTCTCCAGCGGGCACTTGGTGCCCAGGGCCGCCGCCGTCATGGGGATGGTCACCGTGCAGTGCAGGTCGTCCCCGCGCCGCTGGAACGTCGGGTGCGGCAGCTCGTGGATCTCCACGTACAGGTCGCCGGCGGGACCGCCGCCGGGGCCGACCTCGCCCTCGCCCGCGAGCTGGATCCGGGTGCCGTTCTCGACGCCCGCCGGGATCTTGACCGTGAGGCTGCGGCGGGAGCGAACCCGGCCGTCGCCCGCGCACTCGGGGCACGGGGTCGGGACGACGGTGCCGAAGCCCTGGCACTGCGGGCAGGGGCGCGAGGTCATGACCTGGCCCAGGAAGGACCGGGTGACCTGGGAGACCTCACCGCGGCCGCGGCACATGTCGCAGGTCTGCGCCGAGGTGCCGGGGGCTGCGCCCTCGCCGGAGCAGGTGGTGCAGACGACGGCGGTGTCGACCTGGATGTCCTTGGTCGTGCCGAAGGCCGCCTCGTCCAGCTCCAGGTCCAGGCGGATCATGGCGTCCTGGCCGCGGCGGGTCCGCGAGCGCGGGCCGCGCTGCGAGGACTGGCCGAAGAAGGCGTCCATGATGTCGGAGAAGTTGCCGAAGCCGCCCGCCCCGAAGCCGCCCGCGCCGCCGCCGCCCGAGGAGGACAGCGGGTCGCCGCCGAGGTCGTAGACCTGCTTCTTCTGCGGGTCCGACAGCACCTCGTAGGCTGCGTTGATCTCCTTGAAACGCTCTTGCGTCTTGGGATCGGGGTTCACATCCGGGTGCAGCTCGCGCGCGAGCCGCCGGAATGCCTTCTTGATCTCATCCTGGGATGCGTCGCGGCGCACGCCGAGCACGGCGTAGTAGTCCGTGGCCACTTACGACTCCGCCAGGATCTGTCCGACGTAACGTGCCACTGCGCGTACCGCTCCCATCGTTCCGGGGTAATCCATGCGGGTCGGTCCGACCACGCCGAGCTTGGCGACCGTTTCGCCGCCCGAACCGTAACCGACCGAGACGACGGACGTGGAGTTCAGTCCCTCGTAGGCATTCTCATGCCCGATCTTCACGGCCATTCCCGACTCGTTGGCCTCGCCGAGCAGCTTGAGGAGCACGACCTGCTCCTCCAGCGCTTCGAGCACCGGCCTGATCGTCAGGGGAAAATCGTGTCCGAAGCGCGTGAGATTGGCGGTGCCGCCGATCATCAGCCGCTCCTCGGCTTCCTCGACCAGGGTTTCGAGGAGCGTCGCGAGCACGGTGGACACCGTGGCGCGGTCCTCGGCCTCGAAGGATTCGGGCAGGTCCTGGACGAGCGGGGGCACGTCGGTGAAGCGACGGCCGACGACGCGGGCGTTGAGCCGGGCCCGCAGATCGGCGAGGGAGGCCTCGCCGAAGGGGGTCTGGCAGTCGATCAGCCGCTGCTCGACGCGCCCGGTGTCCGTGATCAGTACGAGCATCAGGCGCGCGGGGGCGAGCGAGAGCAGCTCCACGTGCCGGACGGTCGACCGGGTCAGGCTCGGGTACTGGACGACGGCCACCTGCCGGGTGAGCGTGGCGAGCAGCCGCACCGTACGCCCGACGACGTCGTCGAGGTCGACGGCGCCGTCGAGGAAGTTCTGGATGGCCCGCCGCTCGGGGGTCGACAGCGGTTTGACCCCCGCCAGCTTGTCGACGAAGAGGCGGTAGCCCTTGTCGGTGGGGATCCGGCCGGCGCTGGTGTGGGGCTGGGCGATGTAGCCCTCTTCCTCCAGCACGGCCATGTCGTTGCGCACGGTGGCAGGCGAGACCCCGAGGCGGTGCCGCTCGGTGAGCGCCTTGGAGCCGACCGGCTCCTCCGTCCCGACGTAGTCCTGGACGATGGCGCGCAGCACTTCGAGTCTGCGTTCGCTGAGCATCGCGCACACCTCCGGCTGTGGTCCGTTGCCCTGTTCGTTTGGCACTCTGATCGTTCGAGTGCCAGAGATCCCCCGCTCAGTGTACGGCCGGGTAGTAAGACCCTGGCAAGGGAGGCCCGCCAGGGTAGCGTCGCGGCATGGACGTGCGTTGGGAAGAGACGGGCTGGGAACGCCTGACCGGACGGACCGGCCGCAGACGGCTGCCGGTGTGGGACTGCACCGCGGGACTGGTGGTGGGCGACGATTCCGTCCTCCTCATCGACCCGGGTTCGTGCTTGCGCGAGGGCGCGCAGCTGCGCGCGGAGGCGGAGCTGCTCACCGGTCGGCGAGTGACCCATATCGCATTCACGCACGGCCATTTCGATCACGTCCTGGGCGGGGCCGCGTTCTCCGGGGTCGAGGTGTACGGGGCGGTCGGGCTGGACGCGGTGCTCGCCACGGGCCGCGAGGAGCTGCGCGACGACGCGGTGCGGCAGGGCCTGGCCGAGGCGGAGGCGGCGGAGGCGGCGGACCTGCTGGTGATGCCGAAGCACCTCGTGTCGGGCGAGTGGACGCTGGAACTGGGCGGGGTGCAGGCGCTGCTGGCCAATGTGGGTCCCGGGCACACCCGGAACGATCTGGCGGTCTTCGTGCCGGGCGAGCGCGAGACGGTGTTCTGCGGCGACCTGGTGGAGGAGTCGGGCGAACCCATGGCGGGCCCGGACGCGACTCCGGGCCAGTGGCCCGCCGCCCTGGACCGGCTGCTGGCGCTCGGCGGGGACGACGCCCTGTACGTCCCGGGTCACGGAGCGGTGGTCGACGCGGGCTTCGTCCGTGCGCAACGCGCCACACTGGCGGCGCGTTTCGGCGTGTCGTAGCGGTGATCGCCGTACCTCTCCTACTCTCGGCCGGATGCGCGAGTACTCCCCCGACCTGACCCCGCAGTGGAAGCGCCCGAAGGCCGTGCCGGAGGTGGCGGCGGAACGGGACCTGGTCGTCGAGGTGGCCGGTACGGACTTCTGCGGCGCGGTGGTGGCCTGCGAGGCGGGCACGGTGACCCTGGAGGACCGCTTCGGCAAGCGGCGGGTGTTCCCGATGGAGCCGCGCGGGTTCCTGCTGGAAGGGGCGGTCGTCACCCTGGTCCGCCCTTCACGCGCCCCCGCGGCGCCCTCCCGTACGGCCTCGGGCTCCATCGCCGTCCCGGGGGCCCGGGCGCGGGTGGCGCGGGCCGGCCGCATCTACGTGGAGGGCCGCCACGACGCGGAACTGGTCGAGAAGGTCTGGGGCGACGACCTGCGCATCGAGGGCGTGGTGGTGGAGTACCTGGAGGGCATCGACGACCTCCCGGCCATCGTCGCCGAGTTCGCCCCGGGCCCGGACGCCCGCCTGGGCATCCTGGTGGACCACCTCGTCCCGGGGTCGAAGGAGTCCCGCATCGCGGCCGCGGTGACCTCCCCGGACGTCCTGATCGTGGGCCACCCGTACATCGACGTCTGGCAGGCGGTGAAACCGTCCGCCCTGGGCATCCCGGCGTGGCCGGTGGTCCCGCGCGGCCAGGACTGGAAGACGGGCATCTGCCGGGCGCTGGGCTGGCCGGAGAACACGGGGGCCGCCTGGCAGCACATGCTGTCCCGGGTGACGTCCTACAAGGACCTGGAGCCGACGCTGCTGGGCTCGGTGGAGCACCTGATCGACCACGTCACGGCCCCCTAGGGCGGGTCTTCCGGATCAGGCCGGACCCGCCGCCCTAGTCGACCAGGTCCCGGACCACCGCGTCCGCCAGCAGCCGTCCCCGCAGGGTCAGCACGGCCCGCCCGGCCTCGTACGGGCCGGATTCCAGCAGCCCGTCCGCCAGGGCCTTGCGGGACGCGGCCAGACCGGCGGGGGCCAGCAGGGACAGCGGTACGCCGTCCACCAGGCGCAGCTCCAGCAGGATCCGCTCCACCCGGCGGTCCTCCTCGGACAGCAGCTCGCGGCCCGCGCCCGGGGAGCGGCCCTCCGCCAGGGCGGCGGCGTAGGCACCCGGGTGCTTCACGTTCCACCAGCGCACCCCGCCCACGTGCGAGTGCGCGCCCGGGCCCGCGCCCCACCAGTCGGCGCCGCGCCAGTACAGCTCGTTGTGCAGGCAGCGCCCGGCCTCCGAGGTGGCCCAGTTGGACACCTCGTACCAGGCGTAGCCGGCCTCGGCCATGACCTCGTCCGCGATCAGGTACCGGTCGGCGTGCACGTCGTCGTCCGTCATCGGGACCTCGCCCCGGCGGATCCGCCGCGCCAGCTGCGTGCCCTCCTCGACGATCAGCGCGTAGGCGCTGATGTGGTCCGGCCCGGCGCCGAGCGCGGCGGCGAGCGAGGCCCGCCAGTCGTCGTCCGACTCCCCCGGGGTCCCGTAGATCAGGTCGAGGTTGACGTGCTCGAAGCCCGCCGCCCGCGCCTCCGCGACGCACGCCTCGGGACGGCCCGGCGTGTGCGTGCGGTCCAGCACCTTCAGGACGTGCTGCTTCGCGCTCTGCATGCCGAAGGAGATCCGGTTGAAGCCGCCGGCGCGCAGCTCGGCCAGGTAGGCCGGGTTCACCGACTCCGGATTGGCCTCGGTGGTGATCTCGGCGTCCTCGGCCAGGCCGAACTCGTCCCGGATCGCCGCGAGCATCCGTACGAGGTCTCCGGCGGGCAGCAGGGTCGGCGTGCCGCCGCCGACGAACACGGTGCGCACGGCCCTCGGGTCGTCCCCGAGCACTTTGCGCGCGAGCCGGATCTCGTCGATCAGGGTGTCGGCGTAGTTCTCCCGCGAGGCGAGCACACCGCCGGTGCCCCGCAGCTCGGTGGCCGTGTAGGTGTTGAAGTCGCAGTACCCGCAGCGCGTGGCGCAGTACGGGACGTGCAGGTAGAAGCCGAGCGGCCGGTCCCCCGCGCCCGCCAGGGCGTGCGACGGCAGCGAGCCGTCTTCGGGCATGGGGTCACCGTCGGGGAGTGCGGAAGGCATACCCCCATCATCCCGCACCCGCGGGAGACCGAGCCCCGCCGGCGTTTGAGGCGTGCGGGTCCCCCGGACGGAGTCCGGGGGAGGGTCTGGGGCGGAGCCCCCGCACGCGGCCCGCAGGGAACCGCGCACCGGCACCGCCCCGCCCCCGCCGGGCCCGCGGCAGGCGTCAGGCTTCGCGGGAGCCCTCGTACATCTCGTCGATCAGGTGCTTGAACTCACGCTCGACGACCGGCCGCTTCAGCTTCAGGCTGGGCGTGAGGTCGCCGTGCTCCACGTCCAGGTCGCGCGGGAGCAGGCGGAACTTCTTGAGCGTCTGCCATCTCTGCAGGCCCTCGTTGAGGGTCTGCACGTACGTCTCGATGAGCCGTACGGTCTCGGGCGCGGCCAGCACCTCGCCGTAGGTCTTGCCCTCGAGCCCGTTCTCGGCGGCCCAGACGAGGATCGACGGCTCGTCGAGCGCGATGAGCGCCGAGCAGAAGTTCCGGTCGGCGCCGTGCACGACGATGGTCGACACGTACGGGCAGATCGCCTTGAACTGGCCCTCGATCTCGGCCGGGGCGACGTACTTGCCGCCCGAGGTCTTGATCAGGTCCTTCTTGCGGTCCGTGATGCGCAGGTAGCCGTCGGCCGAGAGCTCGCCGATGTCGCCGGTGTGCAGCCAGCCGTCGGACTCCAGGACCTCGGCGGTCTTCTCCGGGTGCCCGTGGTAGCCCTGCATGATGCCGGGGCCGCGCAGCAGGACCTCGCCGTCGTCGGCGATGCGGACCTCGGTGCCGGGGAGCGGCTTGCCGACCGTGCCGGTGCGGTAGGCCTCGCCCGGGTTGACGAAGGAGGCGGCGCTGGACTCGGTGAGGCCGTAGCCCTCCAGGATGTGGATGCCCGCGCCGGAGAAGAAGTAGCCGATCTCGGGCGCCAGGGCGGAGGCGCCGGAGACGGCGGCGCGCAGCTTTCCGCCGAAGGCCTCGCGCAGCTTGGAGTAGACGAGCGCGTCGGCGATCTTGTGCTTGGCGGTGAGGCCGAGCGGCGCGGTCTTGCGGCCGGTGCGCCGGAAGTTGTCCTGGGTGACCTTGGCGTATTCGCGGGCCACGCCGACCGACCACTGGAAGATCTTGTACTTGGCGCCGCCGCCGGCCCGGGCCTTGGCGGCCACGCCGTTGTAGACCTTCTCGAAGATGCGCGGAACGGACGCCATGTACGTCGGCTGGACGACCGGGAGGTTCTCGATGATCTTGTCGACGCGGCCGTCGACGGCCGTCACGTTGCCGGCCTCGATCTGCCCGGAGATCAGGCACTTGCCGAAGACGTGGGCCAGCGGCAGCCACAGGTACTGGACGTCGTCCTTGGCGAGCAGGCCGGTGGCGACCATGGCCTTGCCCATGTACGACCAGTTGTCGTGCGGCAGCCGTACGCCCTTGGGGCGGCCGGTCGTGCCGGAGGTGTAGATGAGGGTGGCGAGCTGGTCGGCGGTGATGGCGCCGATCCGCTCCTTGACGACCTCGGGGTGCTTGGCGAGGTAGTTCGCGCCGCGCTTCTCCAGGTCGGCGAGCGAGAGCACCCAGCCCTCGGGGTCCCCCTTCTCGGCGACCGCGTCGGCGGACTCCACGACCACCACGTGGGCGAGGTGCGGCAGGTCGGCGCGGCGCTCGCGGGCCTTCGCGAGCTGCTTGCCGTCCTCGGCGATGAGGATGCGGCTCTCGGAGTCCGAAAGGATGAACGCCGACTCGTCCGCGTTGGTGCTGGGGTAGATGGTGGTCACGGCGCCGCCCGCGCACATCACACCGAGGTCGGACAGGATCCACTCGACCCGGGTGTTGGAGGCGAGGGCCACCCGCTGCTCCGACCCGATGCCGAGGTCGATCAGCCCGGCGGCGATGGCGAAGACCCGCTCGGCCGTCTGGCCCCAGCTGAGCGACTTCCAGTCGTCGGGGCCCTGGCCGCTCGCCGGGGGCACCGGGAACCGGTAGGCCTCGTCGTCGGGCGTCTTGGCGACGCGCTCAAGGAAGAGGGTCGCCACGGTGGGCGGGCGGTTCTCGATCAAGGTCTGTGTGTCGCTCACGGACGTCCTCCGGACCACGCGGCAGGGCCTGTCATTCAGGGCGGTGACTCAGGGTTGTAACTGGCGAGTAACCATCGAGCAGTGATCAGAGTAGGGGCCCTCCGGCCGGTGCGTAAGAGCCCCCGAGCGGCCGATTCATAACGAAACAGGCCCCCGGGTATCCACTCGGGGGCCTGGCTCGTACGCAATGCCCGTCGTCGGGCTACTTCTTCTTGCCGCCGGAGTCGTCGCTGGACAGCACCGCGATGAAGGCCTCCTGCGGGACCTCCACGGAGCCGACCATCTTCATCCGCTTCTTGCCTTCCTTCTGCTTCTCCAGCAGCTTCCGCTTACGGGAGATGTCACCGCCGTAGCACTTGGCGAGGACGTCCTTGCGGATGGCGCGGATGGTCTCGCGGGCGATGACGCGGGAGCCGATCGCGGCCTGGATCGGCACCTCGAAGGCCTGCCGCGGGATGAGCTCGCGCAGCTTGGCGACCAGGCGCACGCCGTAGGCGTAGGCGGCGTCCTTGTGCGTGACGGCGGAGAAGGCGTCGACCTTGTCGCCGTGCAGCAGGATGTCGACCTTGACGAGCGAGCCGCTCTGCTCGCCGGTGGGCTCGTAGTCGAGGGAGGCGTAACCGCGCGTCTTGGACTTCAGCTGGTCGAAGAAGTCGAAGACGATCTCCGCGAGCGGGAGGGTGTAGCGGATCTCGACCCGGTCCTCGGAGAGGTAGTCCATGCCGAGGAGGGTGCCGCGGCGGGTCTGGCAGAGCTCCATGATCGCGCCGATGAACTCGCTGGGCGCGAGGATGGTGGCCCGCACGACCGGCTCGAACACGTCCGAGATCTTGCCCTCGGGGAACTCGCTCGGGTTGGTGACGGTGACTTCCTTGCCGTCCTCCAGGACCACCCGGTAGACCACGTTGGGCGCGGTGGCGATCAGGTCGAGGCCGAACTCGCGCTCCAGGCGCTCGCGGACCACGTCCAGGTGGAGCAGGCCGAGGAAGCCGACACGGAAGCCGAAGCCGAGCGCCGCCGAGGTCTCCGGCTCGTAGACGAGCGCGGCGTCGTTGAGCTGGAGCTTGTCGAGGGCCTCGCGCAGGTCCGGGTAGTCCGAGCCGTCGAGCGGGTACAGGCCCGAGAAGACCATCGGGCGCGGGTCCTTGTAGCCGCCGAGGGCCTCGGTCGCGCCGCCCAGCAGGCTGGTGATGGTGTCACCGACCTTGGACTGACGGACGTCCTTCACGCCGGTGATGATGTAGCCCACCTCGCCGACGCCGATGCCGTCGGCCGGGGTCATCTCGGGCGAGGAGACGCCGATCTCCAGCAGCTCGTGGGTGGCGCCGGTGGACATCATCTTGATGCGCTCGCGCTTGTTGAGCTGGCCGTCGACCACACGGACGTAGGTGACCACGCCGCGGTACGAGTCGTAGACCGAGTCGAAGATCATCGCGCGGGCGGGGGCGTCCTTGACGCCGACCGGGGCCGGGACGGTGGCGACGACCTTGTCGAGCAGGGCCTCGACGCCCAGGCCGGTCTTGGCCGAGACGCGCAGTACGTCCTCGGGCTGGCAGCCGACCAGGTTCGCCAGCTCCTCGGCGAACTTCTCCGGCTGGGCGGCCGGCAGGTCGATCTTGTTGAGCACGGGGACGATCGCGAGGTCGTTCTCCATCGCCAGGTACAGGTTGGCGAGGGTCTGCGCCTCGATGCCCTGGGCGGCGTCCACCAGGAGGACGGTGCCCTCACACGCGGCGAGGGAACGCGAGACCTCGTAGGTGAAGTCGACGTGCCCGGGGGTGTCGATCATGTTGAGGATGTGCGTCTTGCCCTGACCCTCGCCCTCGGTGGGCGCCCAGGGCAGTCGGACCGCCTGGGACTTGATCGTGATACCGCGCTCACGCTCGATGTCCATGCGGTCGAGGTACTGGGCGCGCATCTGCCGCTGGTCGACCACACCGGTGAGCTGGAGCATCCGGTCGGCAAGGGTCGACTTGCCGTGGTCGATGTGCGCGATGATGCAGAAATTGCGGATCAGCGCCGGGTCGGTACGGCTCGGCTCGGGCACGTGGCTGGGGATCGCGGGCACGCAGTGTCCTGATTCTCGGTCGCAGTCGGAACGCGGAACGAAGTCTGAAGTCCTCCCATGGTCCCATGGACGGGGCAGTGCGCTCGGTTTGGGCCGCCGGGAGCGTCCCTGGTAGCCTGGGCAGCTGTGTCTCGTATGCCCTCTCAGCTGTCGGGACACAATCCGAAGATCAAACTCTGAACCTGAAAAGGCTCTTTCGTGGCGAACATCAAGTCCCAGATCAAGCGGAACAAGACGAACGAGAAGGCGCGCCTGCGCAACAAGGCCGTCAAGTCCTCGCTCAAGACCGCGATCCGCAAGGCCCGCGAGGCCGTCCTCGCCGGTGACGTCGAGAAGGCCACCGTGGCTTCCCGCGCCGCCGCGCGTGCGCTCGACAAGGCTGTCTCGAAGGGTGTCATCCACAAGAACGCCGCCGCCAACAAGAAGTCGGCGCTGGCCACCAAGGTTGCCTCCCTCCAGGGCTGAGCTCTCGATGTGAATCGCCGGTAGGGACCCAGCGGGCCCTCTCTTCCGCTCCCTCACCGGCACACCGCGCCGCACGCGGCCTGCGTTCGCCACGCGGGTGCGGCGCAAGCATCTTCACGCAGTGACCGAAGGCCCCGGCCTCCACCCTTCCCCAGGGCGGAAGCCGGGGCCTTCGCGTTGCCCGCTCAGCCCCGGACGGCGGCGAGGACGGTCGAGGTCAGCACCTCGGGGGCGTCCACCGGGTCCAAACGGCCGGCCTGCACCTCGGCGGCGGCCGCGTGGACGAGGCTGTAGACGACGGTGACCAGCCAGTCCGCGGACAGGTCGGAGCGCAGCTCGCCGGCCTCCTGGCCGCGCACGATCAGGCGGCGGACCGGGGCCAGGATCCGGTCGTGGCGCTCGCGGAGCCGCTCGGGCGGGAAGGCGGCGGAGACTGCGGCGAAGACGGCAGAGTGCCGGTCCAGCAGCCGCCAGGAGGTGCGGACGAGCCCGGCGAGGTCGCCGCCGTCCGCGAGGGCGGCGGCGGCTTCGGCCTCGGCCCGGTCGAAGGCGGCGTCGAGGAGCGCCTCCCGGGTGGCGAAGTGGGAGTAGAGCGTGACCCGGCTGACTCCGGCGGCGCGGGCGATGGCAGCCATGCCGGCCTGCGGGTCGGCGAGGAAGCAGTCCAGGCCCGCGTCGACGATCGCGGCGGCGTTGCGCTCGGCGTCGGCGCGGCGGGGCCGGGAGCCGGGGGTGTCGGTTGCCATGAACCCAAACTTAACACCACTGTTCACATTCCACGGGCGGACGCGCATACTCGATCCCTAACAGCCCTGTTAACTTTAGGAGCGGCTTCGCCATGCCCTCTCACGCCCACGCCCATACGCAGCTCCACACGCACCCGCACCGGTGGCGCCTCCTGGCCCTCCTCTGCCTGGCCCAGTTCATGCTCATCGCGGACGTCACGGTGGTGAACGTGGCCCTGCCCGTCATCGGCGCCGACCTCGCGCTCTCCGACACCGGCCTCCCCTGGGTCGTCACCGCCTACACGCTCTTCTTCGGCGCCCTGCTGCTCGTGGGCGGGCGACTCGCCGACCGGTTCGGGGCGCGGCGGATGTTCCTGACCGGCCTGACGCTGTTCACCGCGGCCTCCGTGGCCTCCGGCCTCGCGGGGACCGGCGGCACGCTGATCGTGGCGCGCTCCGCCCAGGGCATCGGCGCTGCCTTGCTCTCACCTGCGGCGATGGCGCTGGTCCTGGCCTTGTTCGAGGGCCCGGCACGCCACCGCGCCCTCGGCGTGTGGGCGGGGATCGGCGGCGCCGGAGCGGCACTCGGAGTCCTGCTCGGCGGGATCCTGGCCGCCGGGCCGGGCTGGCGGTGGATCTTCTACGTCAACCTCCCCGCCGGGGCCCTGGCACTGATCGCGGTCCCGCTGCTGCTGGGGCACTCGCTGCGCACCCCCACCCGCCGGTACCCCGTGGACCTGACGGGAGCCGCGCTGCTGACGGGGGCCTCCGCGTGCCTGGTCTACGGGCTGACCGAACGCTCCTGGCCCTGGCTCGCCGGAGCCGCCGCGGCGGGCCTCCTCCTCGCGGTGGCCGAACGGCGCAGCCGGCACCCCCTGCTGCCCTCCGCCCTCCCGGGCCGCCGAGCCCTGCTGGGCGGGAGCGCGGTGATGCTCGGGGCGGCCGGACTCCTGGTGGCCGGCTTCTACCTCAGCTCCCTGCACATCCAGCACGCCCTCGGGCGCAGCGCCCTCGTCACCGGGCTGGCCTTCCTCCCGGTGGCGGTGGCGGTCACCGCGGGCGCTCACCTGGGCGGCCCGGCGGTGGTGCGCTTCGGCTGGCGCCCGGTCGGCGCGACGGCCTTCGCCCTCGCCGCGGCGGGCGCCGCCCTGGCTCCGACGGGCGGGCTCTGGACCGGCCTGGTCCCCGGCTTCGCCCTGCTGGCCCTCGGTCTCGGCGGGGCCTTCGTCTGCGCGACGACGGCCGCCCTCTCCGAAGTCCCCCCGGAACACTCCGGAGTGGCCTCCGGCCTGGTCGGCACTTCGCACGAACTCGGCGCGGCCCTCGGCGTAGCCGCCCTGGCCCCGGGCGGCTTCAGCACCCTCCCACTCCCGGCCCTGGCCCTGACCCTGACCGCGGCAGCCCTCCTCCCCAAGGGCCGCCCATCAGCCGACGCGGCCCGTGCAATGGCCCACTGACCGGACCGGCACCCGCCGGCCCGGACAGGGCCGGGTGTTCACCGGGGCATCCCCGCAGCCCCGCACCACCCCGCCGGGGCCGGGTGTGCGGAGCCGTCCCCCACCCCGCCCCTTCCCGAGACTGGGGCTCCGCCCCAGACCCGGTCCTCAAACGCCGGACGGGCTGGAGGGTACGGCCGGGCTCTGCCCGGACCCGGGGGCTCCGGCGCCGGCCCACACCCAGCCCTGCAGAGCCGGCCCCGCAGCCGACTCGGGACCGGGCCGGAGGCCTAGATGAATGAGTCCGATGTTCTCAGTGGTCGTAGGCGATCAGGGAGCGTTTGATCTTGGCGCCGGTGGTCCAGTTGTGCCAGATTCCGGCCGCGAGGGCGAGGAGTCTTTGGCCGGTGCGGGCGAAGACTCCGGCGGGGGTTCTGCCGCCGTGTTGTTCGAGGCTGAGCTGGCCTTTGAGGGTGTCGATGACGGCCTCGATCCACTGACGGACCCGGGCGATCTTGCCGTGGCGGACGGGCTCGTCCTTGCGGTCCGGCCGCACCAGGTGCACACCCAGTCGCTCCGTGCAGAAGGCTTCAAACTCCTTCCCGGCGAAGCCCTTGTCGGCCAGGATCACCTGACCGGCCCGGACGAGGCGGTGGTCGCGTTCCAGCAGCGCGGCCATCACCTCCCGTTCGCCGAGTTTCGGGTTGGCCAGGCACCAGGTGACGGGCATGCCCTCGGCGGTGGCGACCAGGTAGAGCCGGAAGCCCCAGAAGAACCGGGAGTGGGAACGGCAGTAGCCGTAGCCGCAGTGCCCGGCCAGGTCGGATCGTTTGACCGTCTCGCGGGAGGCCGCGCAGGGCAGCGGGGTGGAGTCGATCAGCCGCAGGTCGTCGTCCCAGGTGGGGACCTGCCTGGCAAGGGCCTCGATCACGTGGCTGATCAGCGGGCCGGCGGCGTTCAGACGCTTGTTGTAGGCCGACTGCTGGGGCAGGTAGCGGAACAAGTGCCCCAACCGGGTGTGGGCGAAGCGGATCCAGTGCCGGGCCGAGGGAAAGCCGAGCAGGACCTGGGCGACTGCCAGGCACAGGAGTTCGGCGTCCGTCAGTTTCGGGGGTCGCCCGATCCGGCGACGTGGGGCCACATGGTCGTCGATGAACACGTACAGTGCCGCCAGAAGGGCGTCCAGGCTGGTCTTCACACACAAGCCAACGGGCGCCCTTCGCCATGGTCGCGGCCAGCACAAACATCGGACTCACTCATCTAGGGGGTGTCCGGCGGATCAGGGTCGGACAGGCCGCGTCGTCTGGTGCCGTGCATTGCAAGGCGGAGGAGGGAGTCGATGCGGAGCATCGACG
>NZ_JBFBFP010000045.1:0-62486 GCF_040684275.1 Streptomyces sp. NPDC091371 | reverse complement strand
ACGCATGACCAGCGCCTCCCGCCCGCCGGCCTGCCACTTCACCCACCACCCGTCGACAGCCTTCAGCGACACCCCGAACACCGCCGCCACGTCCTGACGGTCCCGCCCCGCCACCAACGCGGCCACCGCCCGCAACCGCAGGGCCTCCTGCGTCGACGGCGACAGATGCCGCGCGTCCCCCACCAGATCGCTCACACACCACCAACGACCCAGAACCCAAACCGTTTCGGATCAATAGGCCAGGCCAGGCGGCGGTGCGTCGAAGGCTGCGACGGCCGCATCTGAGGCGGCCGTCCAGGGCTCGGCTGCGTAAATGACCGCTTCCGCAGGCTGTTCTTCAAGGGACTGCAGAAGGTCCAGGAGAGTAGGCACGGCGAGAGACTACGTCGCTCACCGCGAACGAGGCCTCGAACTGAGTCGCTCACCTGAGGATTCACCGGACGCGAGGGCGGCCTTCGTCTGATCACGCGACCGGCGCATTCGTCTCCTGACGGACGCTCGTTGGCGACGACCTTCACGGTGTTGTTGCGGGGAGCGCTACGCGATACTTCTCCTATGGACTGGTACGAGCAGGCCCGGACAGCGGAACAGCTCCGAGATTGGGATACCGCCATCGCGTTGGTCAGCGCCCGTGCCGAGTGCTACTCCGCCGATTCCTACGCACACTCCCGCCATCTGTGGCACATGGATTTGCTCGTCAGCGCGGAACGGTTCACGCAACTCACGGCACTCGCACTCACGGATGTCCACGCACGTCGGAGACTCAACAGGGCGCTTCACGAGCGGGGAATGGACACGGTGCTGCGGCGCCGTGCTGAGGACGGCGACAGCGGCGCCCAGTACCACTTTGTGAAATTGCTGTGCGAGACCGGCCGGCTCCAGGAGGCCGGTCGAGCGGTTCATGACCTCGGACCTGAAGATGAGTACGCGCACCAGCTCGTGGCCGGCTTTCAAACGCCCGCGAGCGACACGCGGTAGCGTCCGGGACCTGTCAATCTGACCCGTCACGGTTTGTGAATCCATGCCGCCTCTGGGCAAAGCCGGTCGCGCTCACTGCTTTCGAGTGAAGCCCTCCGCCGCGAGTGACCCTATCCAGGTAGCCGTCGTGGTTGCCCGGGTAGATCCTTGGGCGGACCATTGGGGGAAAGCGCCCTCTTAGAAGCGGGTGTCGTCGACCACGGGAACCTCCGGCACGGCCGATCCGGTCCGGGCGTCACCGGCAGGACCCGGGTCCGCCGAGCGCTGGGACTTCGGGGCGGTCGGGGGCTTGGTGCCGCAGAAGGCGGGTTCCAGGGTGTTGGTGAGGCCCTGCGTCACCGCGCTGTTGTTGGAGGCGTTGGCGAAGACCACGACCGTCCGGCCGCCATCGCGGGTGGCGAACGACTGGGTCTGGTAGCCCTGCACGATGCCGCCGTGGCCGTAGACCTTGCCGCAGGACAGCGAGATCTCACGAAGTCCCAGCCCGTAGGAGACGTTCGCCGTCGACGTGGGCAGCACGCTCGTCATCTGCCGTAGCGACTCGTCGGAGATCAGCTCGCCGGCACTGCCGGCCATCAGCGCGGTGAGGAAGCGGTCGAGGTCGGCGGCGGACGAGATGACGGCGCCCGAGCTGCCCACCCAGGAGCCGTTCTGCTCGGTGGAGTCCAGGAGGGGCTTGGTGCGGTCGTCGTTCGTGAGGTAGCCGGTGACGTGAGCTCCGTCGATCTCCCTGTCGGGGACCACGTAGGAGGTGTGGGTCAGGCCGAGCGGCTCGATGATCTCCGTGCGCAGCGTTTCCTCGTACGAGTTGCCGGTGATGTGCGCGATGGCCATGCCCAGCAGGACGTAGTTGGTGTTCGAGTACGAGTACCGGGCCCCCGGCGTGAACTGCGGGCCGTGTTTCACCGAGAGCGCCACGAGCTCGGAGGGCGTGTAGACGGTGTTGCGGATGCGCTTCTCGAACACGCTGGTGGTCTCCTCGCCGGACTGTTCGAGGAGATCGTCGCTGTGGTCGTAGATACCGGAGCGGTGCTGGAGCACTTGACGGACTGTCATGCCCCAGCCCACCGGCAGGGTGCCGTCGGGGAGGTAGTCACGCACCGGCTTGTCGAGGTCGAGGCGTCCCTGGTCCGCGAGGCGCAGTGTCAGCGCGGAGGTGAACATCTTCGTGTTGCTGCCGACCCGGAAGCGCCAGTTGGACTTCATCGGCGTGCCGTCCAGGGAGGCCTTTCCGACAGCGATGCGCGCGGTGCCCCCGGATCGGTTGTGATCACGTACCACGGCGAACGCCCCGGGCGCGCCCGCGGCGACCGTACGCTCCAGAGCCGCACGCACGGCCACCGGGTCTGTCGCGGGGCCCCGTGCCGGCTCGGCCATCGCGTGGGTCGTCCCCACCGCGGCGAACACCACACTGCTCACGACCACGGTCGCCGAACGCGCGAACCGGGCTACTGCCATGGGAAATCCCCCACTCGCCAGTGCCTCGAAGGGAACGGGCCCCGGTCTCCGGGCCCGTGTGGTGGAGATCGTATCGGGGCGTGCGGGCGCGGATCGGGTTCGACGTACCGATGTCCCCCAAGTCGGTGAGGGTGCGCCGGCCCCGCCTCGGTGTCGGGCGGCAGGCGGCGTAGCAAAGGCCTTGCCGAATGGCCGACTTAGCGAGCTATAGTGCTAGGCAACTAGATAAATGGAGGAACCGTTGATTGAGTTCCACCTGAACAGCCGGTCCGGCCTGCCCCCGTACCAGCAGTTGGTGCAGCAGGTTCGGCACGCCCTGCGCCTGGGCCTGCTGACCGAGGGCGACAGGCTGCCCACGGTCAAGGACGTGGCCAAGCAGATGGCGGTCAACCCGAACACGGTGCTGAAGGCGTACCGGGAGTTGGAGCACGACGGCCTGGTGGCCGCCCGTCCCGGGGTGGGGACGTTCGTGACCCGCACGCTGGCCGACGCCTCGCTCGCCGCGCACGGCGCGCTCCGCAGGGACCTGCAGCGCTGGCTGACCAAGGCCCGCCTGGCCGGGCTCGACGAGGAGAGCATCGAGGCGCTGTTCGTGAGCACCTTTCGGAACGCCGGAGAGGACGTAGCGTGAGCACGATCTTGCGAGCCCAGGGCCTGGGCAAGAGGTACAAGCAGCGCTGGGCGCTGCAGCACTGCGACCTGGACGTTCCCGCCGGCCGGGTGGTCGGCCTGGTCGGCCCCAACGGCGCCGGCAAGTCGACCTTGTTGAGTCTGGCCTCCGGCATGCTGACCCCGACGGCCGGCACCATCGAGGTCTGCGGTGGCCGTCCTGCCGAGGGCGTGGAACAGCTGGCCAAGGTCGGCTTCGTGGCCCAGGACACCCCGACCTACGCCTCGCTGAGCGTCGCCGACCACCTCGACTTAGGCCGGCGCCTCAACCCGAACTGGGACGACGCCCTGGCGCGCGACCGGATCCGTCGCCTGGGTCTGGACCCCAAACAGAGAGCCGGCAAGCTGTCCGGCGGCCAGCGCGCGCAGCTCGCTCTCACCCTGGGCATCGCCAAGCGCCCGGAACTTCTCATCCTCGACGAGCCGGTCGCGGCCCTGGACCCGCTCGCCCGCCGGGAATTCATGCAGGACCTGATGGAGGCCGTCGCCGAGCACGAGCTGAGCGTCGTGCTCTCCTCCCACCTGGTCTCCGACGTGGAGCGGACCTGCGACTACGTCATCGTCCTGGTCGACTCCCGGGTGCAGGTGGCCGGCGACATCGACGACCTGGTCGCCTGCCACCACCGGCTCACCGGACCGCGCCGCGACCCGGCCACGCTCCCGGCCGGTCAGCACGTCATCACCGCCAGCCACACCGACCGGCAGACCACCCTCCTGGTGCGCACCGACACCGCGGTCCACGACCCGTCCTGGACGGTCAGCCCGCTGGGCCTGGAAGACATCGTCCTGGCGTACATGACCCGACCCGCGGACGCGGTCCGCGACACCCGGCCCGCGCTGGAGGTGCTCCGATGATCTGGCTGACCTGGCGTCAGTTCCGTACCCAGGCCGCCGTGATGTTCGCCGCGGTGGCCGCCTTCGCCGCCACGCTCGCGGTCACCGGCCCGCAGCTGGCCGACCTCTACCGAGCTGCCGGCAGCAGCCTGGTGGGCCGGGTCTCCAGTTCGGAGCAGGCCCTCTACTACGCCGGACTGCTGGCTGTGCTCGCCGTGCCGGCGGTCATCGGGGCGTTCTGGGGCGCGCCGCTGGTCTCCCGTGAACTGGAGACCGGCACCCACTACCTCGCGTGGAACCAGGGCGTCACCCGCACACACTGGCTGGCGACCAAGCTGGGCCTCGGCGCGGCGGCCTCCGTGGCCCTCGCCGGACTGACCAGCCTCGCGGTGAGCTGGTGGAGCGGCCCCATCGACCGGGCCGTCAACGGCGGTGGCGCGACGGACACGTACTTCGCGCGGCTCGACCCCGTGGCCTTCGCCGCACGGGGTGTCGTCCCCATGGCCCATGCCGCCTTCGCGTTCGTCCTGGGCGTCGCCCTCGGCCTCGTCATCCGCCGTACGGTGCCCGCGATGGCAACCACGCTCGCCGTCTACGTCGCCGTCCAGAGCGCCGTGCCGATGTGGATCCGGCACCACCTGGCCGCCCCGGAGCGGACCACCGTGTCGATCGAGCCCGGCGGCGCCCCCGTCGGCATCGGGGAGGACGCCACGATCGTCGTGCATCCCGAGGTGCCCGGTGCCTGGGAAACCTCCCAGCAGACGCTGAACCCCGCGGGGCAGCCTTCCACGGTGCCGTCGTCCTTCACCGACTGCCTGCACACCGAATCGGGCCCGCCCACCCACGAGCAATTCGAGCGCTGCTTCGCCGACCTCGGCTCCCTGGGATACAAGCAGCAGGTGACGTACCAGCCCGCCGGCAACTTCTGGCCCCTCCAATGGGTCGAGAGCGGGCTCTACCTGGGCGTTGCCCTGGCCCTGTCCGGGTTCTGCGTCTGGTGGCTCCGCCGCCGACTGACCTGAGGAGGTCGGCGGTCCCACGACGGGAGCAGCCGCGCGGGCAGTCGGGATCCGGCTGCCGGCGCGGCGTCCGTCTTTCCTTCTCCCCGGAAGGCCCGCAGACCGGTCCGGGGAACGGGCCCGCGAAAAGGCGCAGGTTCCGGACAGGGAAGCGGCGGCGGTCAACGCCTGCGCGCTTCGCATCCTGACAGTAGACGGGGGCCGGACCCTGCCAGACTCGGCGCAGCCCATGGAGACGTGGCAGAAGCTTCCGGAAGCCAAGCGTCATGACGAGTTCATGCGCGGATGCCGGGACGCGGCCGCGCGGCTGGTGAAACGGCCTTGAAGCGTCGCCTACGCTCCTGATGTTCGGACCGGCGGGGCAGGGATGGCGCTCCATCAACTTCCCTTCGAATGCGTCTCAGTGACTATGCGTCATACCCCGGTTCCGCCGACCCGCGATCGCCCGGCGGCAGGCCAATCGCTCGTGCTCCTCGGCCGAGCGACCTGCTCCTGTGGTCACATCCCACCCACATCGCGTAAGGTTCATCCGGCACTAGCATCTATTACCATTCGGGGGGCGGGCGGCGGTGCCGGACACCAGGGTCAGTGAGCTCGTGCGGATGTGGATCGACGGCTGGGTCGTCTCCCGCGGCAGTTCGGACCCGGTCGACGAGCCGTGGGGGTGGACGATCGACGTCGGGCAGCCCAAGCACGTCGCCCGGCACGTGCTGCCGGAGCCCGGTGAGGGCGACGTGCGCAAGATCGTCGCCGCGACGAGCGCGCCCGGAACCTGGCTGAAGCTGTTCGCCGAGGAAGAGCTGGTCCTGCCCTGGATCGGGCCGGGCTGGCGGCTCGACATCCCCGGTTTTCTGATGACCTGTCGTCTGGTGCCGGATCGCCCCGAGGTGCCGGCCGGCTACACGCTCACCAGTTGGACCCGGGGCGGCGTCAGCCAAGTCCTGGTCCGCACGCCAGCCGGGCACTTCGCCGCCCGTGGACAGATCGCCCAGGTGGACGCCCATGTCGTGGTCGACCAGGTCGAGACCGCCGCCGAGCACCAGCGCAAGGGCCTCGGCCGTCTGGTGATGCGCACGCTGCAGAGCACCGCGTACGAGGCCGGCGCAAGGACCGGCCTCCTCGTCGGCACCCCCGAAGGCCGGGCGCTCTACTCTTCGCTGGGCTGGACCCTGCGCTCCCCGATGACGAGCCTCTGGTACGAGCCCTCGGCCGCTGCCCAGTCAGCCGCGTAGGACACCACGTGGCCTGCGCCAACCGCCCGGAACGGCACCGGCCAACCCGCACGCGCCGCCCGAGGTCCGTCGTAGGGCCGCCCTCCCTCGGGAACGGAACCGGGAACTATGCTGGCAGCACTTCTCACCCCAGGGAGCAGCGTGCCGCCGCCCTTCGTCCACCGCATCACCAAGTACGACCCCGCCGACCGCAACGAGCACGGCCACTACACCGGCAGCGAGGACACGCTCAGCGACCACGGGCCGGTCGAAGCGGCGTACCTGGCAGCCATCGCCGCCTTCGCCGAGGACTCGGGCATCGACCGACTGGAGATACGCGAGCCCGCGGTCACCGGCTTCGTCCACTTCGGCCTGGAGCCGCCGGCCGAGGGGCACGGCCTCGCCGGGCTCTTCCCGCCCGACCTCACCGGCTACCACGACGGGGCAGAGGTCCCCCTCGAGGTCGCTCTGGAGCTGGTCCGGGCCATGCTCCGAGACCAGGGCGCCTGGTGCCGCCTGGAGGCGGGGGACGCGTTCAGCGTGCACGTCGGCTGGGACCAGTACGTGTTCGTGGGCAGCGACCGGTACTGCGCGGAGGCCGTGGCCCGTACACGGGAACTCGGCCTCTTCCCGGAACCGATGACGGCCTCCCCCTACGCATTCGACCCTGACGAGCGGGAAGTCACCGAGGCCGCCGACGAGGACTTCTGGACACGCGTGCGCACGGAGCTGGCCTCACGGCAGTCCCTCCTTCTGGAGGAGACGCACGTCGGCAACGGTGCGCGCTGGCACCGCCTCACGCCGCGAAACCTCGACGCGGTGCGCGCCGGACTCGGACCGCGCGCCCTGCTCACGATCTGGCCCGACCTGAACCCGGATGTCGGCGCGGTCCTCGCCGCACTGCCCGAGGAGTACTCCGTGGAGTTCGTCTGGGAGGCGCAGGACGGGACGATCGGCCACGTGCTCGTCGACGAGACCGAGTACCAGGAGCTCACCGCCCTGGTGGCCGGCGCGCGGGCGGCCTGCGCCCTGCCCCTGTACGCCGACGAACGCCACCCGCTGCTCTGCGCCGCCCTGCCCGACAGCGACGGCGTACTGCGCGCCCGCTGGTGACCCGCCCCATGCCGGGCGGCCGGGCGGCCGCCCGGCTGGTCCTGTGCGGCCCGGGGCTGGGACAATCAGGGTGTGGCCAGTAACGAGATCCGGTTCGACTGCCGGCATCGCAACGATCGCGGCGTCCTTGAGATCGTCCCGCACATCGACGGAACGCAACTCACCGAGCTGATCGACAGGTTCGAGATTGCCGCCGGGATGCAGCCGGCAGGCGATGCCTACGGCGGTCTCATCCCGCAGTTCTTCCGGTTCGGCCCGATGGCAGACCACTTCCACGGACGGTCCACTCGCGCGATGGGACCGAAGACGCCCTTGCTCGGATGTGAATGCGGCGAGTGGGGATGCTGGCCGCTGATGGCCCGGATCACGGTGACAGCCGACCTCGTGGTCTGGGACTCCTTCGAACAGCCCTACCGCACGACTCGCGATTACACGGAGTTCGGCCCGTTCCGGTTCGACCGGCACCAGTACGATGCCGCGTTGCGGGCCCTGAACGCGACGACGGATCCCGAAGTCGACGACTCGCACGTGTGAGTCGTCGACGGGCACGGGCCACTGGGCTGGAGGAGAAGGGGAAGCGATTCTTGGAGAGGTTTGAGACGGCGAGCCTGGCGCTCATGCCTGGCCAGAAGGTCAGGGCCAAGGTCGTGGGCCATCGCCCGTGGGGTGTGGTCGTTGAGATCGTCGGCTACGAGAACGCCGGCCTCTCGGCCTCCATCGACATGATCGAGCAGTTCTCCCGGACCGTTGGCAGCCATGACGAACTGCTCGCGATCTTCCCGGCCGTCGGTTCGCGGATCGATGCGGTGATCGAGCAGATCCATCGCTGGCACCCGCCGGTGTCGGTGCGGCTCAGCATCCGACCGGCCGACCTGGAGTCACTGTCCTGGCGCTGCGACTTCTGCGGAGAACGGATCACGTTGAGCCCGGGTGGAGACGCCCTGGTCCTGGACTCGCGGAGCCACGACGGCCCAGGAAGCCACACCATCGTCTCCCACCGGCACTGCCTGGCCGAGCGAATCCGCCCGGACAGCGCCGGAGAGCAGGCTCGAGCATTGAACATCGGGAAGATGTGCTGAGGCTCGCAAGGCGCCTGCCGAGCGGCGGAACGCGGTAGCGGCGGGGCCGTTCGTCTGGGTCGGCGGCCACAGCGAGGCCGCCATCCGGCGCACGGCCCGGTTCGGAGACGCCTGGCACCCGCTTCGGCTCCCCGTCCCCCTGATGCGCTCGGTCCTGACGGACCGCTCGCTGCCGGGGTTCGCACCCCGCATCGCCCTGCGGATGACCGGCACACCGGTCGACGACCCCGAGCGGCTGGCCGGTGTCGGCAGCCGCGACCAGATCCTCGACGTCGACCAGCTCCGTCTGCTGGGCGCGGACACCGTCGTACCTGACCCCTACCACGGAGATCCGGAGGAGACCCGTCGGCCCCACGCGGCCTGGCGGGCGCTCACCGCCGTGGCCACACACTGGAGGACCCCACCGTGATCATCCCTGCCGACGAGACCCTCCTGCGGCGCGCCGTACGGTTCGCAGTCGGGCGCGTTGCCGACAGTGGCCCAGGACGGCCCGGCCCCGTTCGACGAGGCACGTGCCCCCATCGACGCCTACTACCGGCCATGACGTCTGGGCCGCCTCTGTCGGATCTCGTACCTGCTTCCGGCAGGATGGGCGCATGGCGATGAGCGAGACGGAACTGCTTGCCCTCATGCGAGAACTCGACGACCCCGAAAGGCTGGAGCGGCCGCTGCACTACGACCGCGCCGCGACCGGCCTCGCGTTCAGCGGGCTGGTGAGCCGGATCGAAGCGGACTTCGGGGCCCAGTGCGAGTCCGAGCGGGACACCGGGGACTCCAGCGAGTACGGGCGCGTCCGTGTTCCCGCGGACGCGACGGTCTGCGGGACGCGGATCGTGGTCTGCGTGAGCAAGTTCGGCTCCCTCGCCGAGGTCTGCGCCGACAACCCGGGGGCCTTCCTCGGCACGGACGAAGCCCGAGAGGAGGGGGCCCTGGACCCCGCCGACCTGGCCACCGTGGAGCGGGCGTTGGCCGAACTCGGCTACGTGAGCGTCCCCGAAGAATTGCTGGAGAGCGACTACGAGGGCCCCAGCGCGCTGGAGTACTTCGCAAGGCGGCCCACCTGGGCGACGCGGTTCTTCGGCACGATCTGGTGATCCACCCGCCCGGGGGCCGCGGAACGCGGGGTGCTTACTGGGGGAGACGGGCCAGCAAGTGGGCGTCGAGGAAGCCCCTTTCGGTGGCCGGGTCGTGGAGCAGCCGGGCGAACGGGTCGAGCCCGGCGCCGGTCAGCAGCTCGGCGAGCCGGTCCGTCGGCCAGCTGTAGGCGGGTGCCACCTTGTGGTCGAAGCGGACCGGCTCGGGTCCGTCGGTCGCGAAGAACGAGACCAGGAGCAGGCCCCCCGGGGCCAGGACACGCACCTGCTCGGCGAGGAGCGCGGGCAGTTCCCCGGGCGGGGTGTGGATCATCGAGTAGTGGGACAGTACGCCGCCGAGCGAGCCGTCCTCGACCGGCAGGGCCTCCATCCGCGCCTCGTCGAACCGCAGTGCCGGATGGGCCCGGCGGGCGTGGTCGACCATGGCGGGGGAGAGGTCGAGCCCGAAGGCGTCCAGGCCGAGGTCGTCCAGCATGGCCGTCAGATGCCCGGGCCCGCACCCGACATCGGCCACCCGCGGGTTCCCCGCCCCGCGCACCAGCTCGGCGAAGGTGCCGATCATGGACCGCGAGAACGGATGCGTCTCCAGCCGCCGGTCGGCGAACATCGACGCGTACAGCTCGACGACCGCGTCGTAGGCCGCCCTGGTCTCGTTCTGGTGTTCTGTCACGGGAAGGAAGCTAACATCCCTACGACCCGCGGCAGTTCCCCGGCCCCGCCCGGCCCGGCCACCGACCCCAGGGCGCCCGGGCCCCCGCCCGCTTCTAGGCGGATGGTCGGGGGACCACCTTGATGTTGAACGTGTGGGAGCCCAGGCCGAGGGCGATGCCCGTGAAGAGCAGGGCGAAGTGCTCCTGGCCGCGTGCCGTGGTGATGCCGCCTATGTCCAGTTGGGAGGAGGCGGGCCAGCCCAGGTCGGTGAGGAGCCGGCCGGTGGTGCGTTTGGCTTCGGGGTCGTCGCCGGACAGGAAGATCGTGCTCGGGCCGTCCAGTCCGCCCGGGTCGGTCATCGCGGTGGAGTCCATGGTGCACAGCGTCTTGACGACCGGCGTGAGGGGGAAGGCCGCCTGGATCTGTTCGGCCAGGCTGCTGTTGGGGTGTGAGAGTTCGGTGTAGTCGTCCGAGAGGCCGATCCCGACGTCGATGAGGAGGGTGCCGGCCAGTGCCGGTGCCCCGATGGAGTGGAGCAGGTCCAGGGAGACGGTTCCCGGGGTGGCGTTGACGAGTACCTCCGCGTGGGCGGCTGTCTCGTCCAGGGTTGCCACGGGGAAGCCGAGGTCCTTGCGGTCTTCGGGCCGGCGTGAGCCGAGGAGCACGTCGTGTCCCGCGGCTCCCCAGCCGTGGGCCAGTGCTCGGGCGACGTTTCCGGTACCAAGTAGTCCTAAGCGCATGCCTCGACGTTAGGCGCTGCCGGCGGTGCCCGGATCGGACTCCGGTCGGAGACGGACCGGGACCAAAGACCTGGGCCGGTGGTCGCCCGCCATGATCCGCCTGCGCCGGCGCCGGTTCGGCGACCCGCCCATCCGCCCCGGTCAGCGGCCTTGACTTCCCGGCCCCGGCCCCGGCCCCGCCCCTGTCGCAGCCAGATCCACCCCGGTCCGGTACAGCTCGACCAGCAGCGGTCGCAGGGCGGCGCCCGCCGCGGTCAGACCGTAGCGCGTGCGCACGGGGAAGCCGGGCAGCCGTTCGCGGACGGCCAGGCCCCGCGCCTCCAGCGTCCGCAGCCGCTCCGTGAGCACCTTCGGGCTGATCTCGGGAAGCCGGGCCGCAAGCGCCCCGAACGACAGCGGCCCGCCCATCAGTTCCCGCAGTACGAGCGTGGTCCAGCGCCCGGACACCGCCGCGAGGGCCAGCTCCACCGGGCAGTCCGGCTCCGGCCGCCGGGTACGCCCGCCGACGTCGGGGACCAGTTCGGCGTCCCACCGGGCGGTTCCCTCGTGGCTTTCCGTTTGGTGACCCATTTCGGCCCCGGCTTGGCTGCTCCCATGAGCATCGAACGCGATCATGCGCCCACTGTCGCCCTGACCACCGACCCCCGGCAACACCCGGCCGTCTTCGCCGCGGCCTTCAACACCGGCGACGCGGCGGCCGTGGCCCAGGTGTACGAGCCGGACGCAGTCTTCGTCCCGCGCCCCGGGACCCCGCTGACGGGGGCGGCGCTCGCCTCGGCCACGGCGGACTTCCTCGCGCTGGGGCTGCCGATCGAGGTGCGGCCCCGCCACACGTACGCGGCGGGGGACCTCGCGCTGCTGATCGTCGACTGGAGCATCGAGGGAACCGGTCCCGACGGGGCGGCCGTCCGGCTGGCCGGGACCGCCACGGACGTCGCCCGGCGCGGTCCGGACGGCCTGTGGCGCTACGCCGTCGACAACCCGTTCGGTACCGCGGCCGCCTGACGCATCCGGGTGCGAGCCGTCAACGGCTCCGGCGGGCGTTGAGCCGGGCGGCCCGGCGCGTCAGGTGGTCGCGCTCGGCGAGGTTGGGTGCCTTGCGGGCCGCCTCGGCGTACAGCCGTGCCGCCGTGGCCAGGTCGCCGTCGCGCTCGTGGAGGTATGCCGCCACCGCGGCGTGGCGGGGCAGGGAGGCGTCCAGCGCCGCGAGTGCCGCCAAGCCGGCGCGCGGCCCCTCCGCCTCGCCGACGGCGACCGCGCGGTTGAGCCGTACGACGGGGTTGTCGGTCAGGCGCGCGAGCTCGTCGTACCACTCGACGATCTGCGGCCAGTCGGTCTCCTCGGCGGTGGGCGCGTCGGCGTGGAGGGCCGCGATGGCGGCCTGGGCCTGGAACTCGCCCAGCCGGTCGCGGGCGAGGGCCGCCTGGAGGATCGTGACGCCCTCGGCGATCGAGTGGGTGTCCCAGCGGCCGCGGTCCTGCTCGGCGAGCGGAACCAGGCTGCCGTCGGGCGCGGTCCGGGACGCGCGCCGGGCGTGGTGGAGCAGCATGAGGGCGAGCAGCCCCGCCACCTCGGGGTGGTCGAACCGGGCCGCGAGCTGCCGGGTGAGCCGGATGGCCTCGGCGGCGAGGTCGACGTCGCCGGAGTAGCCCTCGTTGAAGACCAGGTAGAGGACGCGCAGCACGGTGGCGACGTCGCCGGGCTGGTCGAACCGCACGCTGGAGACGGTGCGCTTGGCCCGGCTGATGCGCTGCGCCATCGTCGCCTCGGGCACCAGGTAGGCCTGGGCGATCTGGCGGGTGGTGAGCCCGCCGACGGCACGCAGCGTGAGCGCGACCGCGGACGACGGCGTCAGCGACGGGTGGGCGCACAGGAAGTAGAGCTGGAGCGTGTCGTCCGTCGCGGGCGCCGGCCCTGGCCCCGGCTCCTCGTCGACCAGGTCCTCACGCCGACGGCGGGCGGCGTCCGCCCGCACCGCGTCGAGGAACCGGCGCCAGGCCACGGTGACCAGCCAGCCCTTCGGATCGCGCGGCGGGGCGGCCGGCCAGACGCGGACCGCCTCGACGAGTGCGTCCTGCACGGCGTCCTCGGCCGCCGCGAAGTCGGCTCCGCGGCGGACGAGGATGGCGAGCACACTGGGCGTGAGGCTGCGGAGCAGGACCTCGTCCATGGATGAGGTCACTCCGTGATGGTGGGCGGCGCCGACAGGAACGGGCGCACCTCGAGCCACTCGTGGATCGGCTTCCCGCCCGCCCCGGGGGCGGCCGACAGTTCCCCGGCCAGCTCGACGGCGCGCTGGTAGGTGTCGACGTCGATCACCATCCAGCCGGCGATGAGGTCCTTGGTCTCGGCGAACGGCCCGTCGGTGACCGGCGGGCGCCCCTCACCGTCGTACCGGACCCACGTCCCCTCGGGGGCGAGCGCCTGTCCGTCGACGAACTCGCCGGTCTTCTCGATCCGGGCGGCGAAGTCGTGCATGTACTGCATGTGCGCCGAGATCTCCTGCGGCGTCCACTGGTCCATCGGTACGTCGTTGACCGGAGCCGGGGCGCCGCGGTAGTGCTTGAGCAGCAGGTACTTGGCCATCGTGTTTCTCCTCGCTGGTGCGACCCATTGTGGTCGCGTTCATTGCAGGGACGGAGCCGGCCACGAGTTCTCGACATCGCCGTCCGATATTTTTCCGGGATTCCGCGGATGAGGCTGCTGAGCCGTCAACGCGGTGACCGTCTGCGCGCTCTCCGCAACCCTCGGCTAGACGCCCCCACCGGGGTCGGCAGGCCAGTGCCTTTTCGTGTCGCGGTCGCCTGCCGGCCCGCCGTCTGGGTCCTCGCGGCCTCCAGCGTGCTGCGCGCCTGGGCCCTGCCCGTTTCCAGTACGCCACACACGAGGATGGCCCGTCGGCCGCCCTGCCGCCTCCGCGCCCGCCTCCCGCCGCGGCTTGGCAGGCCGGTGTCGTAGGGCTGTGGCTGTCCGGCCCCGCCCGCTTACTGCAGGCACCCGACGGGCAGGTGATGCCGCACGTTCCCTCCGTACACCGACTGCGGAAAGTCCGGATACTGCACGATGATCCAGAACCGCGGGACGCGGCCCTCGAAGGACCCCCGTACCCGCACCGTCTGGGTCTTGCCCAGTGCCACCGTTCCGGAGGCCGGCTCGATGACCACGCCGCGCGGGATGTTGCCGTCGGCGTACCGCGCCTGCCCCGGGTCGTAGTCGAGCGCGACGGCCTCCCAGCGGGCAGCGGCGTGATCTGCGGAGAGCGTGAGCTCGATGTCCAGCGCTGTGCATGAGGCGCGGATCACGCCGGTCTTGTAGTCCATGACCGGGCGTGTCCGGTCCACGCGGATGTGCCCGGTGTTCTTGTCGTCCGGTCGCGGGGTGGGCGAACTCGTCGGACTCGGCACGGAGGAAGGCTTCTTGGGTGAAGGTGTGGGCTTGACGGACTTCCCGCCGCCGGTCGGGGACGCATCGGCCGACCGCTTCGGCTGCCGCCCGCCCGTACTGCTTCCCCCGTCGTCACAGGAGGCCCCGGTCACCGCCAGCACGAGCACCGCCGCCATGGCCGCTGCCCGCACACCACGCTGCTGCATCATGTCGCCCCCGGCGCGTTCGCAGGATCTGACTCAAGCCACGTCGTAGCGTCCTGCCGTCCGCTGATCGACTCAACGAGCCGGCGGAATCGTTGCGGAGTTGTTCCTGATCGCAGCTGGAAGGCTGACATCCAACCTCAACGAGCCCGCCCCCTCAAGGGCGTCACCCCATCGCGAACGCGGACACCAAAGTGTCGGCCCGGACCCTCAGTTCGGCCGACAGGGACCCGTTCACCGCCACGGACACCTCATCTCCGCCCACCGAGCGGGCAAGCCGAACCTCGACTTCGCGCTCCTCGCCGACCAACACGTACGAGTACCAGCCGTCGGCACGCTCGTCGTCGGTCTCCTCGATCCCCAACTCCACCGCGTCCCAGTCGGTGGCATCGAAGTCGTAGCCCACGTAGTGCGACAGCAACTCCAGGAACGACCTCAGGTTGCGTTCCCAGATCCACCCGGCGATATCTGCCATGACGTCCCCTCCATGCTCAGGAGGACACCCTGCCATCAATGGTCGCTGGTCGTGGAGGACTGCCTGAGGAGGGGATCGTCTGTCAGCGCGGTCGACGCCGGCTCGAAACGCGCTCGACGGGTGATCCCGTGCAGGGGATCATGTGGGGGTGTCGCCGATCGAAGCAGCAGCCGATGACCTGCAGGATCTCGCCGTTCTCTGGAGCATTGGCGAGGCCCGCGCGCACGATGTCGTGGAGGCCGCCTGCGCCGCACTCGTTGCCGGACTCGACGGCCCGGCACTCCGCATTCTGGCCGGATACACCCGCGCCGAGGCGGAGTACGAAGTGCCCGACCTGCTGCCCGTCGTACTCGATGAGCTGGACCTCGTGTTCTACCCCTACGGAAGCGAGGCCGGGCAGGAAGCAGGCGTGCGGGCGCTCGCGCACCAACTGCTGGCGGGCAAGCTGACGCCGCGAGAGCTTGCTGCGCGCATCCACCAGCGGTACGGCCATCAACTGCCGTTGGCGGAGAGTCTTGCCGAGCTCGACGACGAGTACGACATCGTCGAGTACGGGCGCAAGACGTCGGCCCGGCTCGATGCCGAGGTCACGGCCGAGGCCCAACGTCTGGTGGATGGCTGGCGAGACCGCCCCCGAAGCCGCTAGCTGAACTGTCCCGTTCTTGCTCGCTGAGGTACGGCGTCCTTCCACCATCCCGTGCATGCCGGTTCCCGGGCCTCGAGCGGGTGAGTAAGCAGCTCCTGAAACAGCGCTCCCCCTCCCCGGTCCGCCTCGACTGGCCGGCCCTCGAGTCCGGCGCTCCGGCAGCGCGGCAGCGCGTACGGATCAGGACGCTGTGGGTGCCAGGCATCCGGCAGTATGACCCTGTGATCGTCCTACCCGGCACCCGTGGCCGAACCGCCGCCGACCGAATGATGAGCCGTACGGCTGCAGCCGGGGCTGCTGTGGTGACCGTCGGCCTGGGGCTGGGGCTCAGGGCCGTGACGACGGGGAGCTTGGCCAAGTACGGCGGGGACGCCCTGTACACCGTCTTGATCATGACCCTTGTGCTGCTGGTCGCCCCGCGGGTGACGCCTCTGCGAGCCGCCGCGAGCGCGCTGGCCTTCAGTTGGGCGGTCGAGTTCCTCCAGCTCACCGCGCTACCGGCAGAGCTGTCCCAGCGCAGCGTCGTCGCCCGACTCGTGCTCGGGTCCACGTTCAACGCACCCGACCTGTTCTGGTACGGGGTTGGCGCGGGTGCGGGATGGCTCGTCCACACCGCGGTGCGGCGGCACTTGCGCTAGTCCTCACGGCGGACGGCGAGGCGGCGAGCGAGGGGCGCCTTGAGGCCGGGGGTCCACCGGCCCAGAGCCGGGAGTGACCACTGTCCCCCCGGCTCGTCGGACCGAACCGTACGTGTTCAGGCGCTCGGTGCCGGGATGTACGCGAGCCCGTGCGCTCCCGCCTCTGCCGTGCGGTCGACGTGGAGGGTCGTCACCACCTTCAGCCGCGCCAGGTCCACCACCGTCACCGTGCTGGAGGAGACCGCCGCGACATAGCCGTACCTGCCGTCCGGCGACGAGGTGATCGTCAAGGGGAAGGCGCCGACCTCCACGCAGCCGTGCTCCGAGCCGTCCGTTCCGTACACGTGCAGGAGCCCCGGCGCCTGCTCGCCCAGCCCCGGCCCGCCCGCTCGCATCCGCAGTTCACCGGCGAGTACCAGATCCGTTGCGGTGGCGTGGACGGGGAAGACGAAGCCGTCCGTGCGATGCGTCAGTACCAAGGCTCCGGTCGCGGTGTCGATGACGCGCACGCCGGCGTCCGGGACCGTCCCCGTGACCCCGAAGTCGCCCTTGGGGGCTGCGGCGTAGACGAACCGCCCGTCGGGCGAGGTGGCGATGCCCTCGCTCCCGGGTACCGGGATGCGGCCGAAGGTTCCCGCCGAGCCCGCCGCGCCGGTGTCGACGACCGAGAGGAACGGAGCCTCCTTGTTCGCGCTGTACGCCCGGCTCCCGTCCGGCGCGAGCGCGAACCAGTGCGGGCCGGGCGCGGCGACCGGCACCCTGCGGACGGGCTTGAGGGAGTCCGCGTCGAGCGCGACCAGGGCGCCGTCCTCGGCGTCGTACGCCTCGACGCTCACCCACAGCAGCCGCCCTGACGGGTCCAAGGCGATGCCGTGGGGGGCGCGTTCCGGTGAGAGGTCGACGATATTGAGGATCCGGCGTCGATCGGGGTCGATCACCACGAGCTCGTGCGCGCGGCCGCTGTTGGCGTGGTAGTAGCCCGAGCGGTACGTGATGGTGGCGTACAGCCGCCGCCGTACCGGGTCGAAGCACAGCTCGTGCGGCTCGTTCGGCACCTCCAGTACGGAGAGCCGACGGAAGTCCGCCGCATCGAAGAAGGTGATGGTGGAGCCACTCTGGCTGGCCACGGCGAGGAAGTCTGCGTTCTTGCCGATCTGCGTCATGTCCCCAAGCCTGGGAGGCCCCGCAGATTAACTCCAGTGCATGTATGGCAAGGTGTGATTGCGCCGGACGAAATGATGCTGGTCGCCCGCGCAGGGGGCGGACAAGACTGTGAGGGGAGACACAGCGCGTGGACGGACTCGGCAGACCGATGGACCTGAGCCTGCTGGTTGCCCTCGACGCCCTGCTCGAGGAAGAGAGCGTCACTGCGGCAGCCGCCCGCCTGCACGTGTCCGCGCCCGCCATGAGCCGCACGCTCGGACGCATCCGCACGGCCCTCGCCGACCCCGTCCTGGTACGCGCCGGAAGGCGACTCGTCCCGACGCCGCGCGCCGTCGAACTGCGACCGCGCGTCCGCGCCCTCGTCCGCGAAGCGCGGGCCATTCTGGTTCCGGAGCCGGTCACCGACCCTGCACGGCTGTCCCGCGATTTCACCGTCCAAGCGAGCGACGCGGTGCTCACCGGCCTCGCCTCACGACTTGTCAGCGCGGTCGCCAGGCAGGCCCCGGGCGTCACCCTGCGCTTCCTGCCGGAGGCTCTGGAGGGCACACCCGCCCTGCGCGAGGGACGGCTCGACCTGGAGATCGGCGTCATCGGCCACCCCGACCCGGAAACCCGGATCGAACCACTCGGCCGGACCCGCATCCTCGCAGCCGTGCGCGCCGGCCACCCCCTGACCGCCCGTCCGACGGTGACCGCCCGGGCCTTCGCCGCAGCCGACCACATCGGCGTGTCCCGGCAGGGGCGCGCCCGGGGGCCCATCGACGACCGGCTGGCCGAACTCGGGCTGCGCCGCCGGGTGGTCGCAGTCCTGCCGAGCTGGAGCGCCGCGTTCCTCCTGTGCAGAGAAACGGATCTGGTCTGCCTGATGCCGGCCGACTCCGCGGAGTACAACCGGGAGGTGCTGGACCTGCGCACGTTCGAGATCCCCCTGGAACTACCGCCCTTGCTCCTCGGCATGGCCTGGCACCCACGCAATGACGCCGACCCGGAGCACATCTGGCTCCGCGACCGCGTCCGGGACAGCTGGCGGCCGGAGGTCGGGGTTGTCCCGGGCAGCTGACGGGGGTTGATCCGCGCTCCCTCCGTCATCCGCTGCACTGCGACGGAGTCATGAGTCCGTGGTGCGAGACTCGCCTCGCCCAAGGGACCACCCGACATCAGCATCCGGCCCCGACCCACCCGCAATGCCTCCCTCATGGACCTCGCCACCGAACTGCCCGCCTGCGTCTTCAGCCGTCTGCTCGGCTTCAGCGAGCGGACCGCCGCGAACTGGATCGCGGAAAGCGGCAGCGATGATGCTGCTTGCCGCCCACGGGCCCGCTACACGGGCGCCACCCGCCCTGATCGGTGAGAAGCGGCGCCGCTGCGGGCGGCGAGCAGGAAGAGCAAGTTGGCCACCGAGTCCAGCACGCCGGCCGTCGCCGACATCGCGTACGCGGGCTTCTTCGTGCCCAGTCGCCGGTACATCAGCCCGGCCGCGACCAGCGTGACCGCGGAGGAAACGGCGCGGCCGACGATCAGCGGGCCGACGCCGCTGTCCGCGGGCGCTTGGTGCAGGAAGACCAACTGCAGGGCGATGGCGGCGCCCGCGCCGAAGGCCATCAGCAGCGCGGTGCGCGATGGAGGTACGCGGCCGGCGCCGTGTCCTGCGCTCACCAGCACGACGGCCGCCAGCGCCAGCGGCAGACCGATCAGCCCTACAACGCACCGACCGGAACGAGTCAACCAAACGACCGCATGGTGCAGTGCAGTGATCCATCTGCCTGGAGGGATGAAGCGATGGCCGAGACCGAGGCGGCACTGCGGACGCTCGCGCGCAATGTCCGCGCCGCCCGCACCCGCGCCGGGCTGTCCCTCGACGAACTGGGCCGGCGTGCCAAGGTCAGCAAGGGGGCCCTGGTCGCCCTGGAGAAGGCCCAGGGCAACCCCAACTTCGCCACCCTGGTCCGTCTCGCCGACACCCTGGGTATCTCGGTGTCCGCACTGATGGAAGGGCCGGCTGAAGCACGCGTCAGAGTCGTGTCCGCCGATGCCGTCATGCCCTTGTGGGCCGGGGAGAAGGGTGGGGAGGCGCGGCTCATGCTGACCACCTCGGGACCGGCCCCGGTCGAGGTCTGGCGCTGGAAGCTGGAACCGGGCGAGGAGTACCCCAGTCACCCGCACCAGGCCGGCGTCGTGGAGACCGTCAGCGTCACCGTCGGACAGATGATGCTCGTCGTCGAGGGCACCGAGCATCGTGTGGTGGCCGGGCAGACCGCCACCTTCGATGGTGACGCCCCCCACGCCTACCGGGGCTCAGGCACCGAGACCTGCCACCTGATCATGACGGTCCACATCCCGCCCGGCCCTGGGCCCGGCCCCACGGCCTGACGGGCAGCGGGGTCTGTCGTCTATCGCGTCTTGCCTTCTGGGGCAAGGCGCAGGCGGGTTTCACGCAGTTCCCCGCGCCGCGCTTGCCTACGTGGAGGTGGGTCTGGCTACTTGGACCGTCCGGACTGCCTCTGCGTATGCCTCCTGAGCTGGGCCGAGAGTTTGTCGACGAGTGCGTCGATGGCCGCGTACATGTCGGAGGCTGTTGCGGCCAGGGCGGTGAGGTCCCGGCCATCCACCCGGAGGGTGCCCGAGGCGGTCTGCTGCGTGCCGTTGACCTTCAGGGTCACGTCAGCGCTGGTGGTCTCGGTGCCCTGCGTGTTGAGCTTGGCCAGCTTCTCGCCGACGAAACCGCGCAGCGCGTCGGTGATCTCGACGTTGTCTCCGTTGAGCGTGTAGTCCATCGTGTGTCTCTCGGTTGTCTGACAGGTCCTCGCTGGTCAGGCTGGGTGCCTTGGCGGTCACGAACGAGGATGCGGCAGAACTCTATCGTTCAAGCATCAGATGTTCGGCGGCGCGGCGCGATGAGCTGTGGCTGGCCCTGCCCGAGGATGCGTCGGGGGAGGACCGGCCCGGTTCCCGCCCGGAACCCGGACCGGCCACGATCACCACACCCGGTTCGGCCCCCGCACGTGCGGCTTCGCAACCCATTGGCACTGCCGAGACAGCCCGTTCACAATCCCACGAGATGATCATTACCGGACGCCGGCCCGCCGTACCCTGCGAGCCGCGTTCAACGGGGGGGGGGGGAATCGCCTGGCCCGGGTACGCCCGTACGGGGTTTCCGTCGGGTCCGCCGCGGCCAGGCGGTTGGGGACCGCCCCGACGAGGGCCACCAGCCCTGACTTCCGCACCGACCCCGGGCCGCCGATCACGGCTTCACCCGCCCGGCCCCGGGACACCGACACCAGTCGTCGGCGGCCGAGCCGCCCCGCGAATCCAGGGACCAACCGACCGATGCACCGCAGTGCGCCATTCCTGATCATTGGCCACCACCGATCCGGTACGAACCTGCCCGGTCTGCGGGTCATCCAGCTGGTGCGCGACCCGCGAGCCGTTGCCGCGTCGGTGCTCAACGTGCCGGAGTCCGACGAGCTGTGGAAGTACAGCGTGACCGTCACGCGCCATCTGGAGGAGCAGCTCGGCCACCCGCCCGGCGGCGGGCTCGTCCCCTTCGAGTACGTCACCGGGCGGGTGGAGGACCTGGTCGCGCATCCGGAGGACGTTCTCGGCCAGCTCATGGACTTCCTGGACCTGGAACCGACCCATGGGCAAAGGGACTTCATCGCCGACTCCCAGAGGCCCAGCCTGGACGGCCGGTACTCCAGCCACCGCTCCCGCGACGCGGTGCTCAACTCCTGGCGCAGCCGGCTCACTGACGCCCAGCCCGGATGGCCGCCGAGACGTGCGAGAAGGTCGTCAAGGGCGGGGCCTGGAACAAGTCCGCAGCCCTGCTCGCCTGCTCCGCCCGACGCGGCAGGTGGTGCATCGCCGGTTCGGCGTCCATGAGTTTCCGAGTGGTGTGGGAGGGCTGAGCGGATGCTTTCGGTGATCTTCGACCTTGACGACACGCTGTGCGACTACGGGGCCGCCCGTCAGCGCGCGAAGCGGAAGGTCGACTTGCTGCTCGGCGAGCACGGCGTGCCGGTCGGCCCGGCCTACTGGGCCCGGTTCGACGAACTGGACCCCGTGCTGTTCGCCCGGTTCGTCGATGGCGAGCTGGCCCGGGATGAGTACCGCCGGCTCCGGTTCGAGATCCCGGCGATCGACGTGGGGGCGGACCGGCCAGCGGCCGCCGCGGCCGCCGTGCGGGCCAACGCCGTGTACGTGGCGTGCGCCAACACCGACATCGAGCTGTTCGACGACGCGCTGCCCGCGCTCACCTCCCTGCGCGCCGCCGGGGCGGAACTCTCCCTCTTCACCAACGGGCCGTCCGACGGTCAGCGCGCCAAGATCCGCGCGCTGGGCCTCGCCCCCTACCTCGACCACGTCTTCATCTCCGAGGAATTGGGCGCGGCCAAGCCCAGCCCCGAGGCGTTCCGCGCCGTTCTCTCCGCCCTCGGACGGACCGCCCGGCAGAGCGTCATGGTCGGAGACTCGCTCGCCACCGACATCGCAGGCGCCCGTGCCGCAGGCATCCGTGCGGTTCTCCTCGACCGCACCGGCCAGTGGAGCGGTCCGGGCGTCGAGAGCATCGCGGGCCTGGCCGGCCTTCCCCGTCTCCTGACGGCCCCCCTGTGAGCGCCGGCACCGCAGGCGCCGAATCCACGAGGGCGGCCCGGGCAGCTTCCTCGACCCTGCCCTCGCCGCGGCACCGGCCCGCGACCCCTCGGCCCTGGACTTGCGCTCACCGACGGCGACCGTCGACTTCTGGGACATCTCCGGCCACTCCCGCATTGCGGATGCCCTGCAATGCCGTGGCCCTGAACTCCTCGCAATGTCCAGGAGTTCCTCGCCAGCGCGGCCCGAGCCGTACAGCGGAACCACGGTGTCGTCCACAAGTTCCTCGGAGGCGGCCTGATCGCGGTCTTCGGCAGCTCGCTGGGCGGTCCGCCCGCAGTCGGCGACCAACCGAACTCCGACCTTGCGAGCGCGGTCGGCCCTCGCCTGCGGATACGCGTTCATGGCGGCCGGGATCGTGATCCCTCTGCTGGTCCAGGCCCCGACACCGGCTTCGGGCTGGCCCTCGGCTGCCCCCTGGTAGCCGTCGGGTACCCCGCGGCGAGCCTCGCCCACGGCAGCCTCGTCGCGCCGGCCGCCATGAACGTCGTACGGGGTGCCGGCCTCGGCCTCGCCTACGCGGCCAGGGGCGCGCGCTGGCCGTGCAGTGCGTACCCGCCTCGGACAGCGCTTCGAGCGCGGGCGTCAACGTCCTGCTCCGGAACCTCGGCACCGCGGTGGGTGCGGAGGTCGCCTCGATTCTGCTCATCGACGTCTCTCCCGACGCGGTCACCGCCGCCTTCGCGGTCCCGGCCGCTCTGATGGGCGTCACCTCGGCCGGTCTCTCCGTCCTCTGCAGGGAGCAGGCTGCCGCGGCTGACCGGCGCGGCCTCGGCTGGTCAGGCCGGTGAGGTCCACGCCGTTCGCAGCCCCTCCAGCCATGCGGGTGGCAGTTCGGCCGAGTCCCAGGCCTCCCGTAGCGCCTCAGGTGTCGTGACGAGGCGTTCCAGCACGGCGACGCTGGTGGGGGAGTGGAACAGGGAGTAGCGGCCGTGGACTGCGATCGGGCTGCCGGGCCCGTACTCCGTGTAGAGCCGCTCCAGGCGCACGCGGTGGGCCGAGGCGAACTCCGTCAGCTGTCCCGCGTACCCCGCCCGCTGCCTGACGGTCATCGTGCCGAGGACGGCGGAGAGCACCTGCTCGGAAACCTCGGGATCGAGGTCGGAGGCGGCGGCGAACGACAGGTAGAGGGGCATCACCGCGACCTTCGCCCGTTCCACCTCCATCCTCCGGACAGGAGGGAGGGCTTCCGCGGAAGCGGCCGGCGTGTCGGGGCCGACGACGTCCCGCAGAGCGCGTTCGGCGATGGCCGCGAGCTCGCCGGTCACGGCCCGGGTGCCGTCGCGCCAGCCGGACTCGTAGAGAGCGTCCTTCTCCTGTGGGAGGTCCTCCTCGAACCTGCTGATCTCCCTGTGCGCGAGGGTGAGCGCACCCGCCTCCACGAGCCCGATCAACTCCGCCGCCTCACTTGCGTGGACTCCCGCCCTGGCGAGCAGCCGGACAAGCGTGCTCTTCGCGTTGAGGACGCCGGCCTGGTCCGCTTGCACCCGGCCTTCGTCGCTGGCGTTCATTGGTTCTCCTCGTCTCGCGTCGCGCCGAGGCGAGCCTACGTTCCCCGCGCGCCGCTCTGTGTCCGGGCCTTCCGGAGCACGCCGGGCCGGGGCGTTCGCGTCTCAGCGCAGCGATTCCTCCGGGGGCCGCTCGCGCAGTGCGCCATACGCGATGAAGTAGGCCGGGACCCGGTTCAGCCACCGCGAGTCGGTGATCAGCTCGGTCAGCCGCTTCGCCCGTCCCGGGTCGCCGAACGCCGCACGGCCCGCGAGCAGCGGCTCGATGACCTGCGTGTGGGCAACCCGCTGGAGGCCCTGGGTCGCCACGGTGGTGGGCCAGCGGCGGTGCTGGACCCGGCGTACGTCCCGCAGGCCCACGGATCCCTCGCGCAGCGGTCCCACGAGGTACCGCGCCGCGGCCACCGCGTCCTGCACGGCGAGGTTGATGCCGATGCCGAACACGGGCGACATGGCGTGGGCGGCGTCGCCGATGCACAGCAGCCCCGGACGGTGCCAGCGCCGCAGCCGGTCGAGGCGTACGTCGAGCAGCTTCACCGCGTCCCAGGACGTGAGGGCCCGCGTCCGGTCGGCCAGCCACGGGGCGGCGTCCGCGAACTGGGCCATGAAGCGCTCCAGGCCCTCGGCGCGGCGCTCGGCGTCCGTCCCCTTGGGGATGAGCGCGGCACACTGCCAGTAGTCGCCGCGGTCGATGAGCGCGGTGAAGAACCGCTCCCCCAGGCCTCCGACGAGTCCGCCGGGGTCGTCCTGGTGCCGGGGCAACCGGAACCACCAGGCGTCCATCGGGCACGGGAAGCCCTCCAGCCCGAGCTCGGGCAGCGCCCTCGCCATCGAGCCGCGGCCGTCGCAGGCAACCGTCAGGGTGGCCCGGAGCTCGCCGGTGACACCGTCCGCGGTGCGGTAGCGCACGCCCGTGACCCGTCCGCCCGCCATCAGGAAGGAGGTCGCCTCGGTGTCCATGCGCAGGCGGAACGAAGGTTCCCGGCCCGCTTCGTCCGCGAGCAGGTCGAGGAGGTCCCACTGGGGGACCATCGCGATGTAGTTGTACTTCCCGTGCAGCGCCCCGATGTTCCCGATCGTGACCAGGGACCGGTCCTCCCCGAGGGGCAGCTGCACCGAGGTCACATGGCGCTGCGGCAGCCGCGCGAACCGTTCGGCGAGGCCGATGTCGTCCAGCAGCGACAGGGTGGAGGGGTGCACGGTGTCGCCACGGAAGTCGCGGAGGAAGTCGCCGTGCTTCTCCAGCACCGTCACGTCCACCCCCGCGCGGGCCAGCAGGAGCGCCAGGACCATTCCGGCCGGCCCGCCGCCGACGACGCAGCAGGTCGTTCGCTCCACAACCATCACTCCCTTCGTGGGCAACGGGTGAGCCCAGGGGACATATACCGCACATGCCCGGAGGCCGGCGCGGCAACCGCGGGCGACTCGCGGCTGCTTCTCGCGCAGACCGCGGAACACGGTCCGCGGGATTGATCACCCACACGGATGATCTTCCGAGTCGAGGTGCATGGGGGACCGTGGCACGGGCATGTGGTGGCCGATCACCAGCCGCTTCCGGAACGGACCGCCCATGTCACTCGCCGCCGGCCCCGATGCCGCCCTCGGCGCCAAGCGCCACATCTTCGCCATGCTCGACGTGGACGGCGACGGCGTCATCTCCATGCCGGAGTACGTCTCCCGCCCGACCCGGCTCGCACAGGCACTCGGCCTGGACGTGGAGGAACCGGCGGTGATGGCCGCGATCACCGCACACGAGCAGCTGTACGCCGCCATGGACGCGGACGGGGACGGCCGGGTCACCTTCGAGGAATACGCGAACTGGGCGGGCGCCGACACCTTCGACACCTCCTGTCGGCCCGCACTGGGCTCGCTGTTCGATCTCGCAGACGCGGACGGCGACGGACACCTGGACCGTGAGGAGTTCACGCTGCTCCGCTCGGCCCTGGGCAACGCGGTGGAGCGCGCCCGGGCCGCGTTCGACGTCCTGGACGCCGACGGCGACGGCCGGGTGGGCCGTGAGGAGTATCTGGGGTCGATCCGCTCGTTCGTCTCCCAGGGCGCCTCGCTCATGAGCGAAACCCTGCACGGGGACGCGAAGGTCTGAATTCGGACCCATCCGAGTGACGGGGGCTGTACGTTGCGGCTGACTGCGTCGAGGCGAACTGTGGGGTGGGTGGGCTGTGCTGGTCGAGGCGTTGACTGCGGTGGCGGCAGCGGGCGGTGGTGCGGTGGTGCAGGCTGCCGGGACCGACGCGTGGCTCGCGGTGCGTGAGCGCGCCGCGGCCCTCCTGGGACGCGGAGACGCCGCTCGGGGCCGCGCCGAGCTCGAGCGACTGGACCGGACCGCGCGAGCCCTTGAGCCCGAAGCAGCCGAGGACCCGGAGCGGGAGCGGTTGCGGCAGGAAGGGGAGTGGCGGACGCGTTTCGAGATGCTGCTGGAGTCCCTTGACACCCGGGAACAGCAGCGGACGGCCCAGGAGTTGCGCACACTGGTCGCGTACGTCGCCGACGCGGCCGGCGACGTGGCCGTTGCGACGGGGAAGGCCGTGGCCGGCGGCGGCGGGAGCGCGGTGACCGGAGTGAAGCGTACGGGCGACGACGGACGGTCGGCACGAGTGATGAACACCGGCGACGCGGAGGCCTCGGGCGCCGGCTCCAGCGCCGTCAGCGGCATAGTCCGCGACTAGGCGGGGCGGGCGGCATGGCGAAGTGGCACTGGGGCAGGCGACGCGACACCGGCAAGAGCACTCCGGCGAGGAGCTCCCTCGGCGGAGTCGCACCCGCAGCACACGTCGACCCCGTGCAGCAGGTGTCGGGAAGCGGGAACGCGACCGCGACGAACGGCGGTATCGCCGTCACGGGCATCTACAACGACCATTCCACCGTGGTGCTGCCACCGGAGGCGGTGGCCCCCGCGGGCAGCGTCAAGGCGCGCCCGGGTCTCGACAACCTGCCCTACCGAACGACCCGCTTCGTCGGCCGCACCGCCGAACTCGATCGCCTGGACGCCGCCATGACCGGACATCCGGGTCGTCCGGGCGGGGTGCTGTTGCAGGCCGTGCACGGACTCGGAGGGATCGGCAAGAGCGCCCTGGCCGCTCACTGGGCGGCCACCCGGGCCGGCGCCCTCGGCCTGACGCCGATCCGCTGGATCACTGCGGACAGCGCGGTCGGCGTCGAGCAGGGCCTCGCCGCTCTGGGGAGGGCCCTTCAGCCTGCCGCGTCCAAGGTGATGACCGTCGAAGCCCTGGTCGAGAACGCGAAGGAGTGGCTGGCCACCCATACCGGCTGGCTGCTCGTCCTGGACAACGTCAACGACCCCGCCGACATAGCCGAACTGCTGGCGCGCGCGCCCGCCGGACGCTTCCTGGTCACCAGCAGGCTCGCCACCGTATGGCACGACGCCACCACCGTCATTCGGCTGGACGTCCTCGACCCGGCCGATTCCCTGGCCCTCCTCACGGCCATCGTCACCCGCGGCGGCCGCCGTGACATGGCGGGAGCGGACGAACTGTGTGCCGAATTGGGCCACCTGCCGCTGGCCGTCGAGCAGGCCGCCGCCTATCTCGCGCAGAACCCCCTGCTGACCCCGCGCTCGTACCTGGGCCTCCTGAGGGATGACCCTGCCGCGATGCTCCGGCGGGGCGCCGTGGGCGTGACCGATGCCGAGCGCACCGTCGCCCGTACGTGGCGCGTGGCGCTGGACCAGATCGCCGAAAGGGAACCCCTCGCCGCCGAGGTGTTGCGGATCCTGGCCTGGTACGCCCCCGACGAGATCCCGGTCGGGCTCCTCGACGACGTGGCCGAACCGGCGGAGCTCGCGGACGCCATCGGCACGTTATACGCCTACAGCATGGTCAAGGTCGACGCCGACAGCCGGTCCCTGGCCGTACACCGGCTCGTCCAGTCGGTGGCCCGGACACCCGAAGCCGACGACCCGAACCGTACGCCCGACCTCGTCCAGGAGGCCCGTTCGTACGCGACAGCCTCTCTGCTCGCGGCCGTCCAGCGGTGCCAGTGGCAAGATCCCGCCACGTGGCCCACCGGGCACACGATGCTCCCGCACATGGACGCCGTCGCCCGCCACACACCCCCGGAGGCCGACGGCACCAGGACCGCGAGGCTCCTCAACCACGCCGGGGTGTTCCTCGTCAGCCAGGGTCTGGCGGCCCGCGCCTCAGCACACCTGCGACGAGCCCTCACCCACCACGAACGGACACTGGGCCCCGACCACATCGACACGGTCGCCTGCCGTCACAACCTGGCCGATGCCTATGCGGAGGGCGGCGACCTGAAACGCGCCGTCCCGCTCTACGAACGGGCCCTGGAGGACGCGGAACGCACCCTCGGCGAAACGCATCCCCTCACCCTGGCCAGCCGCAACAACCTCGCCGACGCCCACAGGACGGCCGGCAGTACGGACCTGGCCCTCGAGCTGTTCGAGCAGAACGTCGCCCTGGGCATGCTGCAGGGCACGGACGAGCTCAGCACCCTCGCCGCCGTCACCAACTTCGCCCGTGCACAGCAGGCCGCGGGCAACCTCGACGAGGCCGTCCGCCTGCTCGAGGGGAACGTCGACGTCTGCGCAGGCGAGCTCGGCGAAGACCACCACCTCACCCTCGTCACCCGCCACAACCTGACGGCCGCCCGCCTGGCGGCGGGCCTCAGGCTCCCCACCACGGCACTCTTCGAGCAGGACCTCCACGACATGGAACGGGTCCTGGGCGAGGACCACCCCGACACGGTCCTCGCACGCGGGGACCTGGCGCACGCCTACAAGGAAGCGGGCGACCTCGGCCGGGCGGTCCCGCTGTTTGAGCGGACACTGTCCGACATGGAGCGCGTCCACGGTACGGACCACGGCAGGACCCGCGCCGTGCGCATGGCGCTCTCCCTCGCCTACCGGGAGGCGGGCGATCTGGCCGGCGCCCGCTCCCTGGGACACCCCGACACCCGCGGCGCCGGTACCCGCAGCGCCGACGTCGGCTACGCCCTCCTCAAGGCTGACGACCCGCAAGGTGCCATGCCCCTGTTGGCACAGGCCTACCACGAAAGCCGGGAGCGGAGCGGCGAGGAACATCGGAACACCCTCAGCACCCGGCACAACCTGGCTGTGGCCCACCTGATGGGGAACGACCCCGGGCCGGCCATCCCGCTGTTCCAGCAGAACCTTCGGCTCCGGGAACAGACCTTGGGCGAGGACCACCCCGAGACGCTCACCACCCTCAGGCACCTCGCCGACGCCCACCGGCTGGCCGGCCAGTTCGACCGGGCCGTCCATCTGTACGACAGGACCTTCCAGGGATATACACGGACACTCGGGCCCGCCCACACCGACACCCTCGCCGCCCTGAACCTCCTGGGGTACACCCTCTTGCTCCTGGGCCGGCCGAAGGAGGCGATCCCCCTCTTCCAGCAGGCACTGCAGGGCTTGGAGACGGCGCTCGGCCCCTCACACGTCGACGTCCTGACCACCCGCAACCAGCTTGCGCAGGCGTACCAGGACGCGGGGGACTTGCAGCAGGCGATCCCGCTCTACGAGGACAACCTCACCGCATGCGCACGGGTCCTCGGCGAAGACCACCTGCACACCCTCACCGCCCGCCACAACCTGGCCGGCTCCCACGCCGCAGCGAGGAACTACGACCGGGCACTCGCCTTGCTCGAAGCCAACCTCGGACACCAGGAGCGGGTGCACGGGGCGGACCATGCCGACAGCCTCACCACCCGCATGAACATGGCCTCCACCTATCTCGCGCTGGGAATGCGCAAGGAGGCCCTCCGCCTGTACAAGCGGACCCTCGACTCCTGCATCAGGGCTTTCGGGATCACCCACCCCCTCACCCTCACCGTCCACGCGCAGCGGCGTGCCGCCCGGCGGAGAAGGCCCTGACACCGGCGCGCGGCATCCGGCCCGTCCGGCGGGCGCTCATCCGTACCGTCGCGTTTCGTGGAAGAAGTCGTCGATGACGTGCAGTTGCCCGGTGCGGGCGGCCTCGTCGTAGACGTGTTTGCCCAGGGCGAGGTCGAGGACGCCCAGGCCGAAGGGTGAGAACACCACGGGCCGGTCGTGGGGCAGTGCCGTGCGGCCGGTCGTGACGTCGTGCAGTGTGCCGGTGAGGAAGTCGCGGTTCCCGGTGAGCTGTTCGGCCAGGTGGGGTGAGGTGTCGGCTTTGAGGCAGTGCTCGACGTCGTCGACGACGTTGGTGGAGGCGAGCAGGATTTCGGGGGCGAGGTCGCGCAGCGATACGTGCAGGACCAGCGGGTTGTGGTCGAACCATGCGGGGTCGGTGATGTGCGGCCGGCTGGCGACGGTGGCGAAGACGAGCAGGTCGCTGGAGCGGATCAGCTGTTCCGGACTGCCGTGCACGGTGATCTTGGTGGTCTCGTCGGCGGCCTGCAGGTAGCCGTGGAAGCCGGCTGCGCTGTCGGCACAGATGTCATGCACGCCGATTTCGTCGAAGGACCAGCCGGCTGCGGTCAGGAAGGTATGGATATAGCGGGCGATGAGGCCTGTTCCGAAGAATCCGACGCGGGACGGGCGTATCCGGTGGCCCGTGCTGAGTCTCTCGGCTGCTGACGCGGCCATCGCGGCCGTTCGGGTGGCGCTGATGATCGAGCTTTCCATGCAGGCGAACGGGTAGCCGGTGTCGTGGTCGTTGAGGATCAGCACCGCTGAGGCCCTGGGGATGCCGGCCTGCACGTTGTCGGGGAAGCTGGAGATCCACTTGAGGCCGTCCACCCGCGCCTGTCCGCCGATCGATGCGGGCAACGCGATGATGCGGGCGGTCGGGCGGTCGGGGAAGCGCAGGAAGTACGACGGCGGGTTCACCGACTCGCCCACGGAGTGCAGATGGTAGGTGGCCTCGATCAGCTCCATGATCTGGCGTTCCCGCCCCTGGAGGATGTGCTGTACCTGGGCTCCGGAGATCACGGCGAACGGAGGTACGGCGGTCGGCGGTGGCCCCGCTTTCGGGTCGGGAATCGGGGACAGCGCAGCACTGGGACGGGACGCGGTCATCGGGCTCTCCCCTCGGGGGCCGCGGTCGGCGCGGGCGGGAAGGGGAGCGGGGGCTGTGGTGCGGCCATGGCGACGAGGACCTCGCGCGGCGGCTGGAACGGCTCCCTGGCGTGGGCCGTGCGGATGTTGTCGATGAGCATCAGGTCGCCGGACTGCCACGGCTCACGGACGGTGTGTTCGTCGTAGACGGCGTTGATCAGCTGGACGATGTCCTCGCCGATCGGGTCGCCGCCTCCGAAGCGGGTGTTGAACGGCAGCGCTTCGGGGCCGTAGACGTCGACGAGGTACTCCCGCACGTCCGGCTCCAGCGTCCACTCGTTCAGGAACGCGATCTGGTTGAACCAGCAGCGCCGACCGGTGGCCGGATGGCGCACCACGGCGCGGCGGTGTTGGCGGGTGCGCAAGCCGCCGTCGCCTTGCCAGGCGAACTCGATGGCGTTGGCCCGGCAGTAGTTCTCGACGGCCGCCCGGTCGTCGGTCCCGAACGCCTCGGTCCAGGAGGCACCGATGTCGTCGTTGTAGCTGCGGGTGAGCAGCCAGCCGTCCTGTTCGAAGCGCTGCACGAGGTCCGGCGGCAGGGCGTCCAGGACGGCGGCGGCATCAGCGAGGGTGGTGGCTCCACCCGTGGCGGGTGCCGTCAGGCACGCCAGCAGCAGCAGACCGGGCGGGCTGTGGGTGTAACTGAGCTCGTGGTGCATGCACATGGGCTGGTTGGCCGGCCACACCGTAGAGGAGTACACGCCGGGGGTACGGGCCTGACGGGGGGCGAAGGATTCGGTGTCGGTCATCAGGGCGGGGGCCAAACGGCTGAAGACGGCGCCCACCTGCCCGGCGTCGACGAGGCCGAGCCCGCGGACGAGTACGGCGCCGTGTTCGGTGACGATGTCGCGCAGGGAGTGGCGGTGTTCGGCTGCCCAGGCCGACCGGTCGGGGGTGGCGGGGGAGGGGACGCGGAGTACCGGTGGTCTGCCGGGGTGCAGGTCGACCGGAGGCAGGGACGCTGAAGCGGGCGCCGGGCTGGTGGGGCTGATCGGGTCGGCGCTGGTGAATGACATGGTCTTTGCCTTTCGGGTGGTGTTGCGGGGGAACGGGGCGATCAGGGGGAGGTCGGCTGTGCGGTGGGGCGCGGGCGGGACGGCGCGTCCAGGAACCGGGCCAGATCGGAGAGGACGGGGTGGCGCGCGACCTCTGCCGGGGACACGGCGCGGTCGAGGGTGATGGCCAGCTTCACGGCCGACAGGGAGGTCCCGCCCAGGTCGAAGAACCTGTCGCGCCGGTCGATCCGGTCTGCCGGAATGCCGAGCACGCTCGCCCACGCGGCCGCCAGCCGCTGTTCGGCGGGTGTGCTCGGCGCGTCGACGCCGTCCGGCGCCTGTACGTCGTCCTCGGCGGCGTGGAGTCGCGAGGCCAGGGCCGTCAAGGCCTTCCGGTCGATCTTGCTATTGGCGGTCAGCGGGAGGGTCTCCTGCCAGTGGATGGCCGAGGGGACCGTGTATGCGGGCAGTGACGTGGCCAGCCGGTCCAGCAGGATGCTGGTGTCGAGCGGGTGCGGGGCCGTGTAGAACGCCACCAGGTGGGTGCTGTGATCAGGGCGCTCGGTGACCACCACGGCGCTGTCGCGAACCCCGGGGGCTCGTAGCAGGGTGCTTTCGATCTCGCCGGTCTCGATACGGAAGCCGCGGATCTTGACCTGGTTGTCTCGGCGGCCGAGGAATTCCAGCTTGCCGTCGACGCGCCAGCGGCCGATGTCGCCGCTGAGGTACAGGCGCCTGCCCTCGCTGTGTGGATCTGCGAGGTAGGTCGGCCGGGTACGCTCGGGGTCGTTGACGTAACCGCGGCCGACGCAGACCCCGGAGAAGGCGATCACGCCGGGCGCGCCGAGCGGCACCGGGTCGAGGTGCTCGTCGACGACGTAGAGGCGCACGTTGTTGACCGGCCGGCCCAGCGGGACGCGGTCGGCGTCCGGCGTGCGGTCCATGACCTCGTGGTTGGTGTCGTCGCTGGTCTCGGTCAGCCCGTAGGCGTTGACGAGCTTGATGCGGGGCTGGGCGGTGAACCAGCGCTGGGCGAGCTCCTTCTTCAGCGCCTCACCCGTGACCGACACGTACCGCAGGTCCGGCAGTGTCCGGGGGTGCTGCTCGAGATGGGCTACGACGACGTCGAGGTAGGAGGGGACGACCTGCAGCACGTTGACCCGGCCGCGGGCAACGGTGTCGACGAAGCGTGCGGCGTCGAGGATCGCTTCCTGCTCGATCAGCATGGTCCGCCCGCCGACCAGCAGGGGGGCGAGCAGTTGCCACAGCGAGATGTCGAAACACTGGGGGGCGGTCTGGGCGACCACCTGGCCTTCGCCGATCTCGAGGTCGTCGATCTTGGCGTAGAGGTGGTTGAGCATGCCCTGGTGTTCGCACATCGCGCCCTTGGGCTCGCCCGTCGAGCCGGAGGTGAAGTAGACGTACGCCAACTGGTCGGGCTCGACGTCCACACCGAGGTCGGTCCCGGAGTGCTCCTGGCCGCAGGCGGTGTCGACGAACAGCGTCCGGACGGCGGGCAGGGCGGTGAGGGCTTGCCGGAGGGTGCTGGTGGCGGCCGGTTGGGTCATCACGAGCCCGCATCCGGCACGGGCCAGCATGGCCTTGACCCGTTCGGCCGGCAGGTGCGGCTCGACGGGCAGGTACGCGCCACCGGCTTTGAACACCGCCAGGACGGCAGCCAGCCAGTCCAGGTCCCTCTCCATGGCCACCGCAACCACCCCTTCACGGTGCAGCCCTTGGGCCCGCAGGGCTCGCGCCAGCCGGTTGGCGCGGGTGTTGAGCTCCTGGTAGGTCCACTCGCGGTTGCCGTGCTGGGCGGCGACGGCGTCCGGATGCTGCCGTACGCGCTGCTCGAACACCTCGTGCGCTCTGTGCTCGGGCAGGTCACGGCGCGGTCCGGCGAGGCCGTGGAGCTGGAAGCGGAGCTCCTCGGCCGACACCAGGCTCTGACCCGTGTGATCGGCATCCGGGTCGGCGGCGATCAGGGCGAGCGCGGTGAGGTGGTATCCGGCGATCCGGGCAGCGCAGTCCGCGTCGAGGACGTCGGTGCGGTAGCGCAGCCGCAGAGTGAGGCTTCCGTCGGCGTGGTGGGCTGCGCCCACCCACAGCGCCGTGTGTGCGGCCGGGGCGTGGCCGTCCCGGGCTTGTCGGCCGTCGTCGGCGTCGGCCGGGTCGCCGTTGATGCCGGCGGGATCGAGCACGGTCTCGAAGGGCGGTTCGGTCAGCCCGAGTTCGCGCCTGAGGTCATCGACGGGGAAGTCCTGGTTGGCCAGCAGGTCCGCGATGGCGTGGCGGGTGTGCTGCAGCAGGGTCCGCCATGACCCGTGGCCGGTCGTCAGCCTGCAGGGCAGCGGCGGGCCGCCGACAGCGACGACGTAGCCGGTGGTGACCTCGTGTTCGCCGCTCAGTGCGGCCAGCACTTTCGCGTGGGCGGCCAGCAGTACGCAGTCCAGCGGCGCCGCGAGCTCGTCTGCCAGCCGGCGCAGTGCCGTCGCTTGCGCGATGGGGAGCGGAGCCTCGTACTCGGCCACGCCCGCGACCGGCACCCGGGTCCAGCGCGGGAGGGGCACGGAGCCGCTGCCGGCGGTCAGGATGCGGTGCCAGAACTCTCTACTGGTCGATGCGTTGGGTGCCATGACGGTCTCTCCTGTGCTGGTACCGGTTGGGCATCAGACGCTGCCCATCTGGTCGGGGTGTTGGCGTGCGGCGCCGGACTCGTGTGCCGGCGGCGGCGCGGGTGGCGGGGTGTCGTCGGGCAGCTGCCGGGCCGGGTTCCCGGCCCAGCGGGCCCGTTGCGGGACCTGCTCGCCCTTCATGAGGAAGGAGTCGCAGGCGAGCTGGGCGCGGTCCGCCAGCGTCACGCCGTAGTGGACGAACGCGCCGACGCCGAGGGTGCAGTCGTCACCGATCGTGGTGCGGTCGGACTTGAACGCACCGTCTTCCTGCGAGTGGCACTGGATCACCGTGCCGGCGTTCAGCGTGCAGTCGTCCCCGATGGTCACGAGGGTCCGCTCCGGGAAGGAGCAGCCGTCGTCGAAGACCCGCTTGCCGATCCGGGCGCCCAGCATCCGCCACATGACGTTCTTGAACGGAGTCCCGTCAAAGACCGGGGTGTAGTTGACCGCCGCCATCTTCCAGAAGCGTTCGTGCCGCCAGAACGACGGCTGGTAGATCGAGCAGTACAGCGGCTCCTGGGCCTTGAATCCGGTGGCTGCCCGTTCGATCAGCGCGAAGTAGACGACGGTGAACGGCAGTACGAGCACACCGGCCAGCGCGTACGCCGACGCGCCCAGCGAGGAGTAGACGCTCTTGGCGCCCAGGGCGAGGAGGAGCACGACGAAGAGGTGGATCCACCGCGCCATCAGGTACAGCCCCGCCGTGACGGCATTGTGCCGGTTCTTGGCGGCCAGCCGGCGGCGCAGCTCGCTGCCGCTCTCCAGGTCCTGGAACCGGGTGTCCCGCATCACCGTGCGCGGAATGGCGAAGGCAGGCGAGCCCAGCAGGCCCACGTTTTCCCGTACCTCGCCGTCGACCGGGACCATCACCTTGGTCGCCAGCAGACAGTTGTCACCGGTCCTGGCCCGTGCGGGATAGGCGATGCGGTTGCCGAGGAAACTGTGGGCTCCGATCGAGACCCGGGAGAGTCTGAACGACGTACTGGAGAACTCGGTGTTGATGACCGACAGGCCGTCGGCGGCCATCGTCTTGCTGCCCACCGAGGTCAACAACGGGTTGTCGTGCTTCACTTCGACACCGAAGTTCGAACCGGTCTGTGTGACACGGGGCATGTCGTAGCCGAGATAGCGCAGGTAGTGGACGATCGCCGAGCTGTCCCCGAACAGTGTCTTGAAGAACTTCCTGTTGGTCAGAAGGGCGATGGCGCGCTGCAGGCCGTAGTGGAGGCCGTAGAGCGGATAGACCGTGTCGGGCTTGACCGCCAGATTGAGCAGGCGCGGGACCACGCCCTGGATGACCAGCCCGACGAAAGCCGCGCCGAAGAACAGCACGAAGGACGAGGCCAGGGCACTGAGATAGAACGCCCCAGTGGTGAACGGCGACGCTGCGCTCTGGGACGGTGGGGTCAGCGGCGAGAGCGGGGCCAGCAGCACGGTGCCGCCGCCCGTGGCCAGCGGCATGTACACCAGCAGGAGGGCGAGCAGCTGCCCGGCGGTGTAGCGGACCTTCCTGGCGGTGGAGGCGTCGACGGCACCGACCGTACGGAAGTCCGTGCTGGTGGGCTCGGCCGGTGACCCGTGCCAGCTCTGGCGGGCGGGGACCCTCTGACCGGCGTGCAGGCTGGAGGCGTGCCCGAGCTGGGCGTGGCTGCCCATGGAGGTGTTGATGTCGAGGACGGTGTGTTCGCTGACAAGGACGTTGCTGCCGAGGATTACGGGGCCGGTTTGTATGAGACCGGCGTGTGCCCGGTAGCAGGCGAAAAGCGCATCCTTGCGGATCACCGTTGCGTCACCGACCGTGAGCAGGTCGGTGCAGACAGGTATGTGTGTGGAGAAGATCGCAACGTTGCGCCCGATCTTCGCGCCCAGCGCCCTGAGATAGGCCGCGTACAACGGCGAGCCGGTGAACAGGCGGGCAGGACTTGTGCGGATCAAGGTCTTGACCAGCCACCACCGTACGTAGGTGAGGCTCCAGACGGGGAACTCGCGGGACGTGAAACGACCGATGAGGGTCCACTTCGCCACGATCGGCACCAGGCACAGGCCGGCGAAGCCCGCGCTGCCCACGAGTACGGACCGCAGGTAGACATCGAGCACACCGGTGCCGGCGCCGACCCACTCGAAGCCCCGGATCGTGGCCACGGCGGCGAGGTAGGCGTAGCCGAGGAACAACAGGAACTGCAGCATTCCGCACAGCAGGTACTGCCCTGTGCCCGCCCGCGCCGCCCTCCGGCGCGCCGGAACAGGCGCCGGCGTCGGCGCCGCCACGGCCGGACGGACCGGAGGCTGGACGGAAACGGGCGCAGCCGCCGGCTGTCCCGGGGCCACGGGATCGGCGGATTCCGGCGCCGGGGCCGTGGGCGCGGTGAGGGCGAGCGCGGAGGCCAGGCTGTTGACGGTGGGATGCCGGTAGACGTCCTTCATCGATACGGGCAGCAGGTCCGCCCGCTTCCGGACACGGGCGCAGAACCGCGCCATCACCATCGAATCGGCGCCCAGATCATCGAAGAAGTTGCTGTCACCCGGCACGTGCTCCACACCCACGACATCGGCCAGCACCTTCGCAAGGAGCCGCGCGGCCTCGGCCGCCGGGCCGCCCAATGCGGCATCCGGCCTGCTGCCGGGGAGCGTTGAGGTGCCGGGCGGGCCGACCGTCGAGGCTTCGCTGGATTTCTCTGCCATGGCTGCTCCTCGCGAACGTGACATGCGCCGCGGCGGTCGGCACCCGCCGGCCACGCACTGGACCTGTGGCGTGCCGCGACGGATGACGTCGCCTTCCGTCCGTGAAGGGCTTCAAGCCTTCAACGGCGGACACGCGATGCCGCACCTCCAGTAGGCCCGGCCGGCGGATATGCGTCATGCCGCTGAATGTCGTGACTTGACACCGCGGGCCCGCGGCGGTAGGTGACCGTCGGCGCCCCGGCGTGTATCCGTGATCGCGGCCGGTGTCAAGTCCCGAGATCAGGTGACATGACAGAGCGGCGGTCGGCCCCGCGTACTGGACGAGTCCCGAAAGCGTGGCAACAGGCGACGCATCCCCCGAACCGCCCCCACAGGCCAGCGGCACCGGATGCCGCCGTGAGCGCATACAAGGAGGCGACCATGCCGGTCATATCCACCCCCCAGGCATTCAACCAAGACGACCTCTACGTCGACCTTGAGGCGATCATCGGGTACCGGCTGTTCCTCAAATGTGAAGGATTCAATTTCGCCGGGTCGATCAAACTCAAAGCCGCGACCGCAATGGTCGAGGCCGCCGAACGCGACGGCCTGCTCACCCCAGGCTCCGTTCTGGTCGAATCCTCATCCGGCAACCTCGGCGTGGCGCTGGGCATGATCGCAGCCAGCAAGGGCTACCAGTTCGTGTGCGTGACCGACTCTCGCTGCAACCTGGCGACCCGGCTGCTCCTCGAAGCCCTCGGCGGCCAGGTTCACGTCATCACCGAGCCCTCCCCGACCGGCGGCTTGCTCGGCGCCCGCATCGACCACGTCCGTGCCCTGTGCGCCTCCGACGACCGCTACGTATGGCTCAACCAGTACACCAACCCCAACAATCACATTGCGCACTACCGCACCACCGCACCGGCCATCGCCCGAGCCTTCCCCGACCTCGATGTCCTTTTCGTCGGAGCCGGCACCACCGGGACCCTCATGGGCTGTGCGCGCTACTTCCGCACCTGGCACCGCCCGGTACGCATCGTCGCGATCGACGCCGAAGGATCCGCCACCTTCGGGCACACGCCCAGTCGCCGCATGATCCCCGGCCTCGGCACCAGCATGCGCCCCCCGCTCCTCGACACCTCCTACGTCGACGAGGTGATCCACGTCAGCGAAGCCGAGACGATCCGTATGTGTCACCAACTGGCCCGCCACGGCTTCGTCTTCGGCGGCTCCACCGGCACCGTCGTCAACGGCGCCACCCAATGGCTGGCCCAGCGGGAACAGCCGGTGACCGCGGTCGCCATCTCTCCCGACCTCGGGGAGCGCTACCTCGAAACCGTCTACCAGACCGACTGGGTACAAGACCTCTACGGCGAGGACGTGCTCCATCCCAGGACCGCCACCGCCACCGCCGCCGCCTAACGGCTTCCCCCGCCGAGCACGACCCGGCCGCAGGCACCTTCACACCGCGCCAGGGACATGGGCGCCCTGGTGTCCAGCCCAGAGCCCATCCCCGCTACAAACGGTCCTTCGGCCCTGAAACGACCACCTCGGCCTGGACGGCGACCGCGGCGGCATAGCCGTCATCCGCAGCCACATCCCCGATCGTCCAGCCCGGCACTGTCGCCACCGCCCCAGGTTCCGTACCCAGGTAGTCCAGCGACATGGAGCGCCCCAGTCCCACCCCCAGCCCTTTGAGATAGGCCTCCTTGCGCGCCCAGACCCGCGCGAAAGCCGCAGGCTTGTCCGCCTCGCGCAGCCCCCTCAACTCCGCCGCCTCCCGCGGATGAAGAGACTCCCCGACCTCCTGCGCCACCTCAGGGGCCGGCACCGCCTCGATGTCCACGCCCACCGCTGTGCGCGCGAACGCGAGCAGGCACAGCTCACCGCTGTGAGACAGCGAGAAGTGCACCGGGTTGCCGCGCACCACAGGGCGCCCATGCGGCTGCCCGCACGACGGACACGGCAGCCGCTGAAACACGACATCGACGGCCGGGATCCCCAGGTACGCGCCCAGCAGCAGACGCAGCCCCACGTGCCCCGCCAGATACGTCTCCCTGTCCGCACCCGAACGGAAGGCCGCCGCGCGCTCCTTCTCGAACCCGTCCAGCACCGAATCGGCCAGCCGGGCCACGACCGCCTTGAACGCCTGAGTCCGCACCAGCCACAGACCTGGTGCGCCCGCCGCCAGCGGCTGCTCCCACCCCCCGTCCCTCAACTCAACCGGCCACCGAACCGAACCCTCCGTCATCCACGAAGCATACGAAATCCCACTCAAACGGGCTTCGCGCAGCCGCTTCCCAGATGGGCGGCGTTCGTAGAAGGAGAAGGTGGCCGGGGCGGAGCTCCAGATCGCCTATCCGGGTCACTTACGGACGTCCCCCGAGCGAGAGACGTGCCGTGGGGGTAGGTCATTTCGCGCAAGGTGACCTTGGGATCCATGAGGAGATCGCTATGTACGCAGTAATTCGGCGTTACGAAGGGGTGACTGACCCTTCCGAGGCGGGACGCCGAGTGGACGAGGGATTCGTGCCCCTCCTCCGCCGAGTCCCTGGTTTCGTGGCCTACTACTGGGTGGACGCCGGGGATGGAGTGATGGTCTCTACCAGTGTCTTCGAAGACCAGGCCGGGGCCGAAGAGTCGGTCAAGCGTGCGGCGGACTTCGTACGGGAAAACCTCGCGTCGCTGCTGCCCAACCGCCCTCAGATCACGGCCGGCCGGGTGGTGGCTGCTGGGTAGCCGCGCCCCCGCGATTTCCGGTCAATCTGGGGGCGGGACGGCTGGCGCGGGCATGCCAGGGAAAGCTGATCCGCATGAGCGACGCCACGCTATGGATCTCGGCATTGACCGCCGGTACGGCCGTGCTCGCGAGCTGGGTGACCAGTCGCGGGACCGCTCGCGCCGCGCAGATCCAGTCCGCTGCGGCCGAGCGGACCCAGCGCACCGTCCGGGTGAGCGAAGCTCGACGCGCTGCGTACGTGAGCCTGATTGAGCAAGCGCACAAGATGGCCGAGCTGTACTGGCGGGTTTCCGACGTGCGAGAGTCGGCGGCCACGCGCACCGAGCAGCTCCCCGCGCTGAAGGAGGTCCGCTCCGGGCTCCGTGAGGAGTACGCGAAGCTCCGCCACGTCATATGGGTCATCAGTCTGGAGGGGCCCGACAACGTGGCCGAGGCGGCAGAGACGCTCCGGCTCTCGACCCGTCCCGCGTATCAGGCGCTCGAGGCGTCGATCATGGGTGATCCGGATGCGCTGACCCGCTTCGATGAGTGCTACGACCCGTTCTGGCAGGCCGTCCTGACCTTCGTCTCCAGCGCCCGCACAGCCGTGCACGACCTGTAGGGGGGCGAGGGTGCCAAGGGCGAGTCAGTAGGCGTGGTCGATCGGCGGGGATGACGTCAGGGCGAGCGCGGTCTTCCGCAACTCGTCCGCCCAGGTCCGCTGGTCAAGCCCCAAGGTGTACTCAATGCAGCACACGCACGGCGGGAGCGATTTCCTCCCGGACGAGCTTCGCCGCCAGCCGCCGCAGGGCGTGGCGCCGGGCCAGGGCCGGATCGGGCAACTCGATTCCGGACTCGGAGAGTGCCTGTTCGAAGGCGTCGCGGATATCGCGGACATCCGCGTTGCGAGGCAAACCGGCGAGCTCGCACAGCGTCGGGGTGTCCAGCCCGGCTGCCAGTGCCTCGGCGGCCATCATGGGCAGGTCCTCCAGGCAGATGTCGTTCGCCTGATAACGCAATGCTGCCTCATACAGCGACGCGAGGCCGCCATGCGTCGGCGATCCCGGTGCTGCTCCTGCTGTTCCCATGCCTCCTACGATGCCAGGACCGTTCCCAAGTCCCCCGCCGGGATGACGGTGATCGATCCGCTCCACGGCTGAATCCACGGCGGACGCGGCCGGGGCGGTGGGCGTGGCGTCGGGATGTGTACGGGTTGTCGGGTGATGATGGCGCCGTGCGACTTGATCACGTGTCCTATGCGGTGGCCCGCGACAGCTTCGTGTCGACCGTCCAGTGGATCGGATCGGCGCTCGGCGCCGGGTTCGTCGACGGGGGTGTTCACCCGCGATTCGGCACCCGCAATTTCATTCTCCCGCTGAGCGGCGGCACCTACGTCGAGGTCGTCACCACACTCGACCACCCCGCCGCCGACCGCGCACCCTTCGGCCAGGCCGTCGCGCGCCGCGCCGCCGAGGGCGGCGGCTGGCTCGGTTGGGTGGTCTCCGTCGACGACATCGCCCCGGTCGAGGCCCGCCTCGGCCGCACCTCGGCCGAGGGCCACCGTGTCCGCCCCGACGGGTTCGACCTGAGGTGGAAGCAGATCGGCCTGCTGGAACTGCTGGAGGACCCGCAACTGCCCTACTTCCTTCAGTGGTTGGTCCCCATGGAGGAGCGCCCGAGCGCCGACCCGCGCACACCCACCACCATCCACGGGGTCTCCATCGCCGGCGACGCCGCCTCCATCGCCGAATTCCTCGGCGAACCGGCCGACCACCCCCTCGACCAGATCGACGTCACCTGGGTCAAGGATGAGGAACCGGGCCTGGTCTCGGTCGAGTTCGCCACCGCCCGCGGCCCGGTCACGATCTGAGCAGGGCCCGACTGCCGATGAGTGATCACTGATGCGATGTGGGGCCGCAGCGAGCCCGCCGACGACCGTGCACGGCCCCTGGCCTTGACCGTCACCGCGGGCCAGGCCGGCGACGCACCTGCCTTCGAGGACGCCGAGGCGGCCGCCCGCCCGGCTTCGACGCCGAGATCTACAAGCAGCGGAACAGCGTCGAACGCCGCACCAACCGCCTCAAGCAGTGGCGCGGCCTGGCCACACGATGCGGCAAACTCGGCATCGCCTACCAGGCAGCACTCCACCTCGCCGCCATCCTCATCCGGGTACGACGCTGACCACGAGAGACGGAACCCAAGCCGTGACGTTCAGTCATTCGCCTTGATCTTCTTCATGGTGAGGTGGGACTCCAGGCGCAGGACGGCCGGCAGGCCGCTGAGTTTGCCGGTGAGGAAGGCCTCGTAGGCGGCGTGGTCGGCTACGGCGACGCGGAGGAAGTAGTCGGGGCGGCCGTACATGCGGCGGCACTCGATGACCTCTTCGTAGGAGGCCACGGTGTTCTCGAAATCCTCGAAGGTCTTGCGGTCGGTGGCGATGACTTCGACGTCGACGAGGACTTCCAGTCCTCGCCCGAGGGCTTCTGGGTCGATGACGGCCCGGTAGCCGGTGATGATGCCGGCCTCCTCCAGGCGCTTGACGCGGCGTAGGCAGGGCGGCGGGGTCAGGCCGACTCGCTTGGCCAGCTCGACGTTGGTCAGCCGTCCGTCCTGGCTCAGGTATCTGCATGCCCACAAGTCCACCCGTTGCCGGTGACCCTTCTCGGCCCGTCCCTGCCCCTGCCCCTACCCCTGCCGCCGCCCCCTCTCCGCGGACACCGTCCGAGGCGCGTTCCGCCTTCCGCGACTCGACATCGGTGGGACTGGCGTTCGTCCCACTCGGTCTCGCCTTCGGGGCGCTGGTCGTCCAGTCGGGCCTCGACTGGTGGTGGGCGGGCCTGTCTGCCGCGCTCATCTACGGCGGATCGTTCGAGTTCCTGCCGATCGGCATGGTCACTGCCGCCGCGCCGCTGGCCGCGATCGCGGGAACCGCGTTCATGGTGAACGTCCGGCACGTCTTCTACGCGTTGTCCTTCCCCTTGCACCGGGTCAAGGGCGGTCTCGGCAAGGCGTACGGCACCTTCGCGCTCAGCGACGAGGCGTACGCCCTGACCGCCGGAGGCAACGCCCAATCCTGGTCCAGTCGGCGCATCCTGCGGCTGCAGCTCCTCATGCACCTGTACTGGGCCGGCAGTGCGACCGCCGGTGCTCTGCTCGGCTCCCTCATCCCGGACAGCGTCACCGGCCTGGACTTCGCCCTGACCGCCCTGTTCGCCGTCCTCGCCCTCGACGCCCTCAGGGACCTGCGAGGCGATCTGCCCACTCCCGCACTCGCCCTGCTCAGCGCCGTGGCAGCCCGGCTCCTCCTCCCGGGCCAAATGCTCCTGGCCGCCTTCGCCCTGTTCACCGCCGGGCTCCTGGCCCGTCACTTCACGACCCGCAGGAGGCCGAGCCATGCCTGACTCCGGCACTCTCTACTCCGTCGCCGCCGTCCTCGTCGCCGCCGCGGTCACCTGGGCCCTGCGTGCCCTGCCCTTCGCCGCCCTCGCCCCGCTGCGTGCGAGCGCGACCGTCCAGTTCCTCAGCACGCGCATGCCTGCCGGCGTCATGGTGATCCTGGTCGCCTATTGCCTGCGCGACCTCCCCCTGACCGAGTCGCGCGCCGTCGCCCCGCTCGTGGCCCTGGCCGTCACGGTCGCCCTGCACCTGTGGCGCCGCAACGCCTTGCTCAGCATCCTTGGAGGCGCGGCCGTCCACGTCGCCCTGGCCAGCACGGTGTTCGCCCACTGAACCGGCTCGCCAGGCCCCGGCGCCGAGACCAAGAGACTGGCGTGGTGACAGTTTTTCTTGTCATTAACGTCCATCGACAGGTAATCTTGTCGTATGAATGATTCGGTAACGATCCCGACCCCGGACAAAGGCGATGAGACCTTCTGGGCCGCCGTCATGACCCTGGTGGAGCCTCCTTGGAGCGAGCCCACCCAGGACGATGCGTTCACCATGGACGACAAGGTCCTCGATGCGGTCCGCGCACTGGCCGAACGGATCTCGACACGCGCGCTGGCATACCGCGCCGCCGATAAGCCGTTCGATACCGCGCTCATGGCCGCGCCCGATGTGCAACTGGCGCTGCTGCGTTCGCTGTACGAAGCCAAGCGTTCCGTAGACCGGCTTGCGGAGAGCGCTGCCACTGTTGCCGGCCGTAGCGGAGCCAGCTACACGCAACTGGGCGCTGCCTGGGGTGGCATCAAACGCCAGTCCGCCCGCCTCAAGTGGCCCCACGCGGTAGCCAAGAAGTCCGCCAGCGAGTCCATCCCCCTTCGCTACGCGGGCGGAGTCGCCGTGATTCACCACGATCCGGATGCCGACGCCTGGTGGTACACCGCCACTGCCGTGGACCAGCAGGAGGAGGAGTCCGAGGCCGTGTACAACTCCTACGCCGAGGCCATCGCGGGGGCGACCGAGTTCCTCCTGGCGCATCCCCAGCCCACCCCGCAAGCATCCGAATGACGGGTGCTCAACAGCGGGCCGCGCCCAACGCGGACGCACACGCCCGCTCAGCGCCGCCCCGAGACCGGCCGGCAAGTCGGCCAGCGTCGAGAGGATCAGCGCTCTCATTGGGGGTGCGATGCGAACATCGGGGCGGGGCGGCGAGGGGCAGAGGTACGCGCTGACCTCGGACGAGGACGACAGCGACTTCTGGGGCTTTGCTCACGCGGCCGAGGGGTTTTTCACGCCTCTGCCGGATGAGGACGGCGCACGCCGAGTGCACCTCGCGGGTTGCCTCCCGCAGGGAGGCCTACTGAAGAGCACCGACCATGTCGGTAGCCGGCGTGCCGTGGCGGGCAACGCCTGGTTCGAGCTGCTCGACGGCGATGGCGTCACCATGGGGTCCTACTTCGTCGGTGAGGTCACCGTCGTCGATGTCAGGCCTTCCGCCCGATGCTCCTGCAGGCCGTGTGTTCACCTTGGACGGTCGGCACATCGTTGACGAGGACACCTTTTACTGCGCGATCGGTGAGGCCATCAACGGGCCCGGCGGATACTTCGGCTGGAACCTTGACGCTCTGGACGACTGTCTTCGCGGCGGCTGGGGCGCCAATACTCCGTTCACCTTGCACTGGGATTCCTCGGCCGAGGCTCGGGCGCGGTTGGCGGAGCGCGTGCCCGCCGGCGATCGCGAGGTTGCGCTGTTCGACCTGCTCCTGGAGATCTTCGAGGAACGGGGCGTGAGAGTCCTCCTCCGGTGACGGCTGTCCGCTTCGAGGCAGGGGTAGCCATTCCGGTGCCGGTATCCCCGGGACAGCACAGCCACGGACAACCATTGGCACCAGAGCCGTACGGCGACATCGAAGATGCCCCCACCAGGGACTGATGGCTTGACGGCATCCGGTTGAATGAGCACGTGACTGTCCATGACGTAGCCCGCCGGCTCCCCGCCATCGCTGACCTGCGGAGCCTGTGCCGCTCACTGGCGATGCTCGATGCGATCCTCAGCCCGGACTGGGAAGGCCGGTACCACTCCTTCAACGCCGGCTGGGGCGACGGAGAGGAGATGGCCTCGATGCGCAACGGGTCGGGGGACGAGTACTCCATCGTGTTCTCCGCGGCGGGCGCCTATGTCCGCGGCTTCGACCACGAAGCACCGATGAGCCCGTACGGCAACGACGGCGAGCCCTGGCCGGGAGTGATCGACGATGTCCCGGAGGACTTCAGGCCCTACGTCGAGGAGCCGGCGTTCACCGACGAGGACGACGTGCCTGTCGTGACGGCCTGCCTGTGGCGGGGCACGACGGACGATCGGTGGCAGCACGGCGTGATCGACTTCCCCACTGGTTGGTCCGACCCAGACGGGGCAACGGGCCTGTTCGAGCTCCTGGTCGACCGCTCGCCGGAAGCGTTCCAGCGCTTCGCCGAGGACTACTACGAGGTTCCCGTGGACCTGGATGCCGTGCGCGACGTGTACGACTTGCGGCCGCTGAGCCAGAAACTCGTGTCGACACTGAACGCGGAGGCCACCCTCGCAGACCTGGCCGAGGACATCACCGAGATCGGCTACCCGCCGTCCGTGCGGGACGCGATCTGAGCTTCAACTGCCGTTGACTCGTCAGGGGCCATACGACTCCTCGCGACCCACGCGGACACAGCCCCCACCGCCACGCAGAGATCCGGGTCCGCAACGAGTGGACCAGCCGCCGACCGGTGTGAGTCGCTCTCCGCTGGCCCGCACGACGACAAGCCCGTCACCTTCGAAACCGATTCGGTCACCGGCGGCCAGGAAGAGCGGGCTCGCCAGCTCGAAGGCGTATCCGTCGCCAGTATTGAGGTCTTTCACCAGTACCAACCGCGCGTTCGGCGTGGCTCCGTCAGCTACCAGGCGCATACCGAGATGCTCCCACGCGGCCTGGGGCCACATCGACCCCATTCAGCAGCTGGTCAGCGGCCAGACGCTAAAGATCAAGTCAGGGGTGTCCGGCGGATCATTGGCGGAGCCCAAGGGGAGCGGCTGCGGTAATGGTGCCGTGCGCCGGGTCGGCTCAGCAGGTCGAGTGGAAGAGGCCGCCCACGGGCCGGGGCCCGGCCGTCAGGGTGTTGTAGAGATCGCCGGCTGCCCGGGTCTCGTCCACATGCATTTCTACTCCGGCCTCCCGGATCAGCTCCAGGGTCGGTGGGGCGATCTGGAGCCGTCGCTCCATGCCGAGGCTGAGGACGAGGACTTCGACGCCTCTCTCGAGAAGCTCCTGTACGTCCCCGGGTTGGATCCCGGGGCTGTGCCGGGTGCCGTGCTTGGCCCAGTCCCATGCGTGGCCGCCGCCCGGGTACAGGACGAAGTCCTTGCCCGGGGCGATGCCTTCCATCTCCATCAGGCCCCATTCCAGGCGGATGATCCTGGGGGAGCGGGTCGAGCTCGTCGGGTTGTACGCGTCGGTCATGTGGGTGATCATCGCAGCCGCGGTGATCGCCCGCAGCCGCCTTTCAGCCGAACCGCCGACCATGACCACACCCTTGTCCGCGACACCTCTACACGTCGCGCACCGCGAGCAGTTCGACCGCCGCCCCAGACGACTCCAGCAGTGGCGCAGCGGCAGAACGCCGGGGATCCGCCCGGTAGGCAGCGAGATCCTCATTGCTGGGGAAGGTTATGAGGTGAGCCTCGACCTGATCGTCCAAAGTACGAAGCCGGCGCTCAAGACGCCCTCCGTACTCGGCAAGGAGCGGCAGGACCGCGCGTTCATAGGCGTCGAAGGCGCCCAGGCCCCCTTCAGGTAGCCGCGCGAGCATCAAGTAGGTGACGGACATGGCTGCCTCATAGAGGTCGGTAACAGTGATTCTCTGAGACTAGCTGGAGCACGCACGCCCTCAACTGACCGCCGGCTTCGGGCGGTACGCGGTTCAAGGACGCGGGCGCTGTTGCCACAGGCGAGTTGGTGCGCTGCGAGCGAGCGTCACCTGCGGCTGCCGGACGAAGTCGGCCCGGTCGGCCCGTGCGATCAGATCTGGGCGATGAGTGCGTAGCGCTCGTCAGTCACCGGCCCGCCCCAGAGGTCGGGGCTGCCGGCGAGGTCCTCGGTATGCACATCCATGACGAGCGGGCGTACGACGGCTGCCAGCTCGTCGGAGCCGACGCCGTGGTGCCAGGGCAGGGTCTCGGCTCCGGCGACGTAGGGGAACCCGGCCTGTCCGGACTCGCGCCACCGGCCCTCGATCAGGACGAGCGTGCCGCCCGGGCGGATACGTGCGATCCACTCGCGCAGCGCGGCCTTCGGGTCGGGCAGCGTCCATACCAGGTGACGGCAGAGCAGGAGGTCGAACTGCTCGCCCCCGGTGGGCGGCACCGCAGCGTCGCCGACAAGGAACCGGGCCTGGAGACCGGCGGCCGTCAGTTTGGCGCGGGCCTGGTCGACCATCCGCGGGGCCAGGTCCACGCCCGTGACGCGATGCCCGGCCTCGGCCAGCAGCTGTGAGAGGGAGCCGGTACCGCAGCCGACGTCCAGCACATCCGCCGGGGCAGTCGGCGACCAGGAGATCACGCGCTCCCGCCAGGCAGTGCGGGTGGCCTCCTCGCGCAAGCCGTGGTCGGGCTCGTCGTCGAAATCGGGGGCAGCGTCGTTCCAGTAGGCGGTGATTGCGGCAGAGTTCGTCATGTTGCCGATGTTGGCATCCTTCACTGACAACGCCCCGGAGCCATGGCGTTGCGCGGGCAGAGCCGGCGGTGTCCAGTCCGATCAGGGTCCGTCCGCCGTCACGCGGGCGCCTGTACTGCAACTCGCCACGGGCCCGCAGGCCTCGGATTGCGCCATCAACGTGTGCCGGCGTTCATCGTCCTCGCGCTGGGCATCGTCCTTGCTCCCACCCATGTCGGCCGGCCAGGGGACCGGCGGTCTCATCGGCCAGCTCGTCAGCGGTGTGTCCCAGGTCGGCCAGTGATCAGCCTGCCCCGCCCCGTCGCTGCACCGTGAACGGACACGCTGCCACCGCCTCCCTCCCCTCTACGGGGGCAGGTGAGCGGGCGGCGTAGCGGGAAAATCGTGTGCTTCGGCGGGCAGGGCCTCGCTATGGTTACCCACATGAACGTCACCGGCCCCAGCATCACCGCGACCGCGCGAGCGACCAGCTCGCCGGTTGCCGCCGCCTGACCTTCCCCTCTCCCCGGCGACCGGAAAACGGTCCGTCGGCAGTGCCGTGGCGCCCTCGCCCCCGGCCGGAGACTGAACGGTCGCGTTCTCCGGTGCCTCCCACGCTGTGATGCGAAGGAGTCATCCCATGAATACCGAGCAGCTGGTCAAAACGTTCGTCGAGTACTTCGAAGAGCGCGGCCATCGCCGCATCGTCGGCTCGACGCTGCTGCCACCACCGGGCGACCCCGTGCTCTTCACCACCTCTGGCATGCACCCCCTCACTCCGTACCTGGAGGGCCGCCCCCACCCGCTGGGCAGGCGGCTGGTCAACGTACAGCGCTGTCTGCGCACCACGGACCTGGAGGAGGTCGGCGACGCCACTCACCTGACGGTCTTCGAGATGCTCGGCACCTGGTCGCTGGGCGACTACGGAGGCCCGCTCAGCCTCGACTGGGGATACGGGCTGCTGACCGAGGGACTGGGCATCGACCCCGGCCTCCTGCACGCCACCGTCTATGCCGGCGGCAGCCAGACCGGGCCGGACACCGACTCCCTCCGGCTGTGGCAGGACCGCGGCGTCCCCGTCGAACTCACCGAAGAAGACAACTGGTGGTCCAACGGACCGGTCGGACCGTGCGGTCCCGACTCGGAGATCTTCCTGTGGAGCGGCGAGGGCCCGCCCCAGTCCACACCCACCCGCGACGACCGCTGGGTGGAGGTGTGGAACCACGTGACGATGAGCCACCGCCGCCTCGACGACGGATCCCTCGTACCGCTTCCCCAGCCCAACGTCGACACCGGACTCGGCCTGGAGCGGCTGGCCTCACTCCTCCAGGGCAAGTCGTCCGTGTTCGAGTGCGACGTTTTCGACCCATGGCGCCGCCTCGTACCGACCCTGTGGAACCTGGAGGAACCTTCGCTGCGCCTGGTCTGCGACCACCTGCGGTCGGCCACCGTCGTACTCGGCGACGGCGTGCGCCCAGCCAACACCGGACGGGGCTACGTCCTGCGGCGCCTGGTGCGACGGGTGCTCACCGTGCTGTGGCGGGACGACCCCTCGCGCGGTGTCGAAGACCTCCCGGAGGAACTGGTCCAGCACACCCTGGACCACTTCCGCCAGGAGATGCGCCCAGGAGACGTGCTTCGTGCCCTGCTCGAGGAGGAGCACAGGTTCCGCGGGCTCCTGCAGCGCGGCCGACAGGTGCTGGCCCGTCCCCGATTCCAAGGCCGGCTGACCGAGGAGGACTTCCACTACCTCCACGACACCCACGGTCTGCCACGTGACCTGGTCACGAGCCTGCGGCAGGAGTGAAGACGCGGTGCTCGAATGAGCCCGGCAGGGGAGACAGGCAGCCGTGCTGCGCGGCCTGTACGGCGTCGACTACGACGACGTCCTGCATGCCGCGGCGTGATGGTCACAATGAGCGTCGCGAGACCTGGCCCGAGAGCGATCAGGCCCCAGGCCAGGCCCTTCGCCTTCTTCCCGGCACTGAGGGAGGGAGGGGGGGTACGGGGAGCGCGCAGGGAGCGGGTCGTCACGAGCGTGGCGCCGTCGAAGGGCGGGTCCGGCTCCGGGAGGGCGGCCAGGGCCGGGCCCAGTGCCATCGCGAAGAGGTCCGCTGCAGCCTCGCTGACGTCGTGTCGATCCGGTGCGTGACGGGCGCGCCCCGGCCGGAACCCCCAGCTCGACGGCGACGGCGACGGCGACGGCGACGGCGACGGCGACGGCGACGGCGCCCGCCCGGATCCGCTCGTCGGCCGTCGGCGCGGTCGCGGCGGCGGAGCCGCCGATCGTAACGGCGTACGTTGCCACCGGGCTTGCGGGCTCAAGCGGAGTGATCGCCTCCAGTGATCGCATCCCGCATGATGTCCGGCATGAGCCGCATACCCAAGGGTGCCAATTCCTTCGTTCCGACCGTCGCTCTGCGCGTCGCAGTGCGCCATGAGCTCCGCCCGGGAGCCCCGCTGCTCGGCGCCTCCGCTCTGCTGCTGGACGCGAGCGGCAGGGCGCGTGGGGAAGCGGACATGGTCTTCTGGGGCCGGCCGGTGCATGGCTCGGGCGCGGTACGACATGCGGGCAGCGACGACACCTCCACGCAGTGGCTCGAACTCGATCTGCCCGCCATCGAGGCGGAGGTCGAACGCGTTCTGGTCGTGTGCTCTACGGACAGCGGCACGGTCGGGGCCCTGGTGGAACCGGCGGTGGAGGCGTTCGCGCCGGACGGCGTCTCGGTCGTCCGATACACGGTTACGGACGCGACGACGGAGACCGCGTTCGTCTTCGGCGAGTTCTACCGCCGTGCGGGCGGCTGGAAGTTCCGTGCGGTGGGCCAGGGTTATGCCTCCGGGCTGGCGGGCCTGGCGGCGGACTTCGGGGTCGATGCGGCGGCCGCAGGAGCCTCTACAGGGGCCCTGCAGACTCCGTCTCCGGCCCCGGCACCGGCAGAGACCCCGGTTCCGCAGCCGTCGGGCCCGGTTCCGATTGCGGGTGTGTCGAAGGTCAAGGGCGAGGTCGTCTCCATGCCTCCGGTGCTCGTCCAGACGCCTGCACCGGGAGCGGGTCCAGCGTCTTCGGCCGTGGAGTCGGCGCCGTTTTCTCCTCCTGGGGGCGAGTGGACCTTCGGACCGGTCTTCGAGTCCTACACCATCGAGGGGGAGGGGAATCAGGTCATCACCGCGGACACGCGCATTCCGCCGGGCCCGGTCCTGATCGAGATGACGCGTGAAGGCGATGGCTACTTCGCCGTCGAGCGCCTGAACGAGAAGAACAAGAAGGACGGTCTGGTCTTCAACACCACGCTGGAGAAGTTCCGCGGCAGCATGGCCGTCGAGCCGGTCGGTGACCGCCCGCTGCGCCTGATGGTCAGGGACCACAGCCGGTGGACGTTGACCTTCAAGCCGCTCGCCCATGCCCGTAGGCTCGAGACGACGCTGACCGGCCGCGGCCCCGAGGCGCTGCTCTACACGGGGCCGGCGGCGAAGCTCAAGGTGAAGTTCTGGGACCAGACCGGCGGCAGCTACTGCGGCATGTACGGATACGAGGTGGCCGGCCACCCGACCATCGCCGCAGCCCCCAAGCACCTCCTGGTCAACGAGGCCGGCCGGATCCACTGGGTGAGCAGTCCACTCCCCGAGGGGCACGTCCTGCTGTTGTTCAACGCCGCCGAGGGCTCCTGGCACATGAAGGTACGCCCGGTCTGAGGCCGCACCAGAGCGGTTCGATCGGCATGTGCCGGGACAGGCGGGCTGAGAAACGTGGGTTCGTCGAAGACCGAGCCGATGAAGGCGACGCCGACCGATCCGGCCCGGCCCGCGAGGACGTGGTGGACCGCTTCCACCGGAGCGTTGCGCTGACGACGTGGATGCCCTGCCGGCGCCGGTGTGTCCGGGTCGGCCAGGCCTTGCGGGACCTCGACCGTCAGACAGGCAGTGTTTGATTGAGCGCGGGTAGCCGGCAACCGGCCTCAGCCGGAGCTGGCTGCGCCCGCCGGCACGCCCGCCACTGCGAACAGCTGTTCCCGCACTCCGAACCTCACCTCACCTGGGCTCCGATCACGCCGATGACCAGGCGGATCACCCGCCGTACCTCCCACCGTCCCGGCCCGCCCGCCCTCCCGCGAAGCCCACGCGACCGACCGCGGCCACCGCCGCGACTACCTTCGCGTCCTCGTGCACAACGCCACCGTGGTGGCGGGTACTTCGGGCCTCGCGCGGCGTAGATCTCTGGTGGTGTTGCTGCCGAACAAGGTAGAGTGTGGCTTCATTATGAAGCACGTACATAATTCGGCCCTCGCCCGTGACCCTGATGGCTTCCTCTACGACCCCGGTGTCCGGGACAGCATGCAGGCGTTCGCGGCGGGCGATGACACCCTCACGCTGGAGGCGGCCGCAGCCGTCCGCTCGGCCTCCCAGGCGATCGACCGGCTGCGTTCGCAAGGCGCGGGAGGACGTGGGCTCAGCGCTGGGGCACTCGACGTCCTCGCACGCCTGAGTACGGCCACGGACCACGGGTTGACCATCGGTGAACTGGCCCGCGCGGCGGGGGTGAGTTCCCGCAACGTCACCGGTCTGGTCGACACGCTCGAGCGGGACGGGCTGGCCCAGCGGGTCCAGGACCAGAACGACCGCCGGTCGGTACGAGCCCGGATCACATCAGCCGGCCTCGGCTGGCTCGACGCCTTCCGGCAGCCGACGCAGCGCGCCATGTCCGCCGTCTTCCAGGGCTTCACCGAAGACGAACTCGCCCGGTTCCGCGACCTGTGCCTGCGCGTGGTCGACAACCAGCAACGCATCGAGCAGTACCTCAACTCGGCCCGGCCCGACGGGCCGGCGACATCCTGAACCGACAACGACGGAGCACCGCATGACCACCGACTCGGCAAGCACGGCCACCCGACGTACTGTCAGGGCCTACCACAAGGCCCGGTTCCGGGGAGACGTCACCACGGCCGCCGCCCAGATCGGCGAAGACTTCACCTTCCGCAGCCCGTTCATCACCTCCGACAGTCCGACCGGCCACCTCGACGGCCTGGACGGGCTCCTGGGCATCGTCACCGGAGTGGAACTGATCAGCGAGCTGTACGGCGAGACCGAGGCCACCCTGGTCTACGACGTCCACACCGCGCCGGGCGTCGGCATCACGCAGCGCACGGCCGAGCACTTCCGCCTCCACGACGGCCGGATCACCTCGATCAGGCTCATCTTCGACTCCGCCCCCTGGCAGGCCATCATGTCCGCAGCCGGCCCGACCCACGAAGACACCGTCGCCGTCGAGTGACCGGCCGCCTGTCGTCACGACGCCATACATGTGCCACGCCGCCGAAGTAGGCACCCTCAAGTGCTCTACGGGTCGGTGGTCGACTCGGCCGGTTCGGGGTCTGATCCGGCCGGCGCGAGTTCGGCGCTGTGACCTTCCGGGTTGTGGCCAGGTCCGCGAGTCGTGCGTCAGTCTCGGTGAGGGGTCTTCGGGGTTGCGGCGGACGGCGTCGGCGGTGTTGTCGTGGACGGAGGCGCGTAACACGACTACGCCGATGGTCGACGGCCAGCCCCGCCTGTGCCCCGGCACCTTCTTGTTCGCGTTCAGTCCCGTCGTGGTCCTCGGGACACCAGCGGCCGCGCGGACGGACTGGGTGTCAATGATCACGAGGGACGCGTCCTCTGACGAGCTCGTGCATGGTTGGCGGTGCGACGCCGGATCTTGATCCCTGATCACGTTCGCGTGGTCGGGAATGGGGCTCGCGCGGCGATCATCACCGATCGAAGGATCACAGGGCTGTCGGCCGATGTGATCGCCGAACTCGTCGCAGAGGTAGGTCCGTTATGGCACGAGCGGCACCAGGTGAGACTGGAGTCCAGGCCGCGGGAGCGGGCCGTCGGAGCCGGCGCAAAGCATCAGCTGGTCTTCATCGACCGGCTCCTGACCATGCTCGGCCGCCTACGTCACGGTGCCATACACGACCTGCTGGCCTGCTGGTTCGGCGTCGATCGCTCCACGATCACCCGCGCCATCGGCGGGGTGCGACCCCTGCTCGCAACGCGCGGCTGCACCATCGCGCCTGGCATCCGGCTCCGCACTCTCCGTTAGCCGTCGAGGAGGAAGTCCACCGCCATCACGGCGTGGAGGACGATCATGGCGCTGCAGCAGAAGACCAGGACGGCGCCCGCGTAGGTGTTCACCAGGTGCGTGAACGGCGACGCCGGCACCAGCACGTCCGCCGGGTCCTCCGGGGGGTGGGCCACGGTGATCGTGGGGCCGGCCTCGCCGTGCAGGAAGCCGCGGTACGTCCCGGTCGTGTCCGGGTAGATGTACGCGCCGCGGGTCATCGTGGCCCGGGTGGCGGTCACCATGATGCCGTGCCGGTACAGCCGGCGTTCCCGCCGCGCGAGGATCACTCCGTACAGGCCCAGCCACAGGCCCAGCCAGGCGAAGCCGCCGATCGGAACCGTGAGGATCACCAGATCCCACCTGCCAAGCGAACCGGCCACCACGCAGAGGACGACGAGCGCCAGCAGGTGCCACAGCGTGCCCCGCAGGATCCGGCGGTGGAACCGTGTCCGCCACGTGGGGGCGAGCGAGCGGACCACGGCGAACGGGGCCCCGTCGACATCGTCGCTGTCCGTCCGGTTCGCCAGGATCGCGTTGACCCCGTCGGCGAAGGCGGTGGCCGCCGCCTCGTCCACGTCGTCGATGCGGTGGACGCGCGGCGTCGCCCCGGCTTTCGCCCGCAGTTCGATGAGGACCGAGCGGCCCTCGGCGCGTATCCGGCCCAGCCCGTCGGGGGTGAAGGTGACCTGCTCGCGCGGGAGGTCGAGGACCAGTCCGATGTCCTCGGCGGACAGGACGGCCCCGCCCCGGCCGCGGAGCACCGGGAGGGAGGAAAAGGAGGTCGACATGGGCATGATCGTAGAGCGGGGTGCCGTCCCGGTCAGCCCCTCGGATCCTCGCTCGTCCGGCCCTTTCGCGGGAGGGGGCCGGTGAGGGCCGCCGCGATGCCCGGCCGGCGGGTCCGGCGCGGCTCCGGGGCGCGGGGCGCGCTGGTCGTGACGAGTGCGGCGCCGTGGGGCGCCGGGGTGTCGAGAAGGGCGGCGGTGACGACCTCTGCGAAGGCAAGCGCCCCGCTCTCGTCGACATCGGCGAGCAACCGCACGACACCACGGCCGACGCGAGCACCTGAGCGACACGACGATCCAAGCCGTCGCCGGACTGCTTCCACACCAGCAGACCACCACCCGCACTCCCGGGCCGACCTGCTCATTTCGACGAGCCGCAGCCAACCATGCACGAGCTCGTTAGTGGGTGTATCGGGGACGTGGGTCTTTCACGTCAGCTCAACTGGTGCGGTGCCGTCGGACGAAAGGCGCCGTTCCCAGGACGAATATGGTGAAGGCGACCAGGCGCTGGAGGCCGGGTTGAGCGGCGAGGCTGCTGTGCTGGATGCCATGGGTCGCGTACCAGTTGGCGGCGAGGTCGGTCGTCATGATGGCGCAAGCGAGGTCTGTCCCTCGACGCTTGCCGCTGATCAGAAGCGCAGCTGTGAGCAGGTCGAGGAGCGCCAGCGAGGACCAGTAGAAGTTGAGCCACTTCGGAGCCCATTCGTAAGCTCGAAGTCCGTGGTGAAGAAGGTCGGCGACATGCACGACGGTGCCAACGAGGAACAGGCCAGCGGTAATAGCGCCCACCACTATCACCACCCAGACGGGGGCGCGATGCATCCAAGCGATCACGTCACGGATCGTCCCAGCAGCCGGTGTGTCGCGTCAGGCAGTTGACGGAAGATGATCTCCTTCGTGCAACCTGGAAATCTGACTAATGCTCAGTGAGCCGGACTGGAGCCGTTGTTGCCAACGAGCAAGAAGCAGGGACGACCGCCGATATGGGCCCCGGCGGCATCTGATCAACGGCATGCAATGGCGGACACGGACCGCTTCGGTTTCCAGTCCCCGGAGGAACTGTTGGAACTTCCACTCGACACCTGCTGAGATCCACTTCCGATACACGGCCTAATCGGCGGGCCTTCTCCCGTACCTGACAGCGAAAGAGTTCGGAGATCCTCTGGTCAAGCCCGCCCTCGCGCCACATCCGGAAGTGCAGACAGCGCCACTGGCCACCCGTCAGGTTTTGATAGAAGATCGCGTTCACGTCTACTCAGGACGTGAAATCCGCGGGTGTTCGGGTCTCGTTTGACGACTGGACGCCGATGCCGATGCCGATGCCGGCGCCGCGCTCGACAAGCCATGATCTACATCGCCTCGATCGACGACCTCGCCAGACGTGCAACGGACGAAACCACACCCGCCTGGCGAATCGCACACCCTCTCAGTCAGGCCGGGGTCAGGACGCAGAACTCGTTGCCCTCCGGATCGGCGAGGACCGTCCACGGCACGTCGTCGCCCTGACCCACGTCGGCAGCCGTCGCGCCGAGAGCCTGGAGCCGGGCCACCTCCGCCTTGTGGTCGTCACCGGGGTACGGACGCAGGTCGAGATGGACGCGGTTCCTGACTGTCTTCGCGTCCCCGGTGCGGAGGAACTCCAGGTACGGGCCGACGCCCTTGGCCGAGCGCAGCACCGCGCGCTCGTCGGTCACCTCGTGCAGGGTCCAGTCCATCGCCTCGCCCCAGAACCGGGCCATCTCCCGCGGATCCATGCAGTCGACGACCACTGCGGCCATCGGCCCGGTGTCCCGGTAGATCTCCCGAGGCTCCAGCACACAGAACTCGTTGCCCTCGGGGTCGGCGAGGACCGTCCACGGCACGTCATCGCCCTGCCCCACGTCGGCCGGTGTCGCACCGAGATCTTCAAGGCGCCGGACCAGCTCTGCCTGGTGGGCCGCGGAGGTGGTGGCGAGGTCGACGTGCACGCGGTTCTTGACCGTCTTGAGTGCCGGGTCGGAGACCACGTCGATGACGACGGCGGAGGGGTCGGGGTAATCGAAGTCCGTGGGTTCAAGGTTGGTCACGCCGGGTCCCTCGCTGGAAGTACCCCAGCCGAGCGCCTCCGCCCAGAACCGGCCGACCGCCGCATCGTCCGCGGCCTTCATATGAATCTGCACAAGCCTGGTCGCCATGGCGCCGATCATATGCACAGGTGGATGAGGAGCCGAGCCGCTGTGTGTCCCCTGTGGGGGAGCACACCGCCTGGCCGGCCGCAAGGTGGCTGTCGTAGGTACCGAAGCCGGAGACTCCGAGCCGTGGCAATCCGCTACGACAAGAGGGCCTGCGTGTTCTACGGCACGGTCACCGTCGCCGCGATCCGGCTGTGGCTCCACCCGTGAGGCGTGGAGCTGGGTCGCTGTGGATTTGCCGTGGCTTACCGCATGACGGGACGGTTCGCGGACGTGTACTCGTCCGCGACGCTGAAGACGCTGGCACAGCACGGGCATTCCGCTTTGCCGAACAGGTAGGCGATTCCGTTGGCGAGGACTTCCTGCCCGTCGCGGACAGTGATCTGATGCATCCACCGGCCGGTACCGGTGAGTTCCTCGGCGACCGCCGGACGCAGGTCCCGTCGGATCTCCTCACCCCCGTCGCGTGCCTCCGAGTAGCATCCGAAGCCTCCGATGACGATGGTCACGGGCAGGCCGCAGTGGGGGCAGTCCACGCCGATGATGTCGTCCGTGAACCCCTCCAGGGTGTTCGCCCAGTGGTACTCCTCCTCGGCTGCGAGCAGGGCGCGGAACGACACGAGGTAGTCAGCCGGCCGTGACCGCAGGTGCTCGTCCAGCACCTCACGGAACTCTTTGATCGCGTCGGCGCAGTTCGCCAGCAGACCGTCGCAGCCGTGCCGCCCTGCCGCGCGCTCCAGGACCTTCCCGGCCAGGCCGCGCGCCTGCGCGCTGCGTGGCGCGAGGTGCACCAGGTGGGGCAAGGCGGCGAAACTGGCCGGAGAGACCAGGTCGTGCTCAAGGACGAGCCGCCAGCCCAGTTCCTCCCATGCTTCAGGGTCGTCCTGGCGCTCCACCCGCTCCAAGAGCTCGGGGACGCGATCGACGTCGAACCTGCAGTCGCGCATGTGTGCCCAGTTCACCACCTGGGCATTGAACCCTCCCAAGGCGGCCAGGAGCGAATCCGCGTTCCCAGGTCTGTCGTGGTGGCAGCCCCGAGAGACCCATCGGACACGCCCTGTTACTCCAGCCGTAGATCGTGATCTCGATGGTGGGGGCTGGCGGAGGTCGATTGCCGCGCGGACGGCGCCGGTACGCGGGTGGCGGTACCGACGCAGATGGGGCGGGTCCGGGCGGAGTAGGAACGGACAGCCACGATGAGGCCGAAGCCCAGGCCGGCGAAGGCCAGACCGCCGAAGGCGACCATCCAGGTGACCCCCGAACCGGTGGTGAAAGCCCCCGACGGTTTCAGCTCCGGCAGTACTCCAGTGGCGGTGAGCGGGGCGTAGATCAGCAGGAAGAGTCCGTATACCGACAGGCCAACGGAGCTCAACCACGCCGGCAGCAAGGGCAGTAGGCGTGGTACTCGCCGCCCGGCGAGGATCAGCGTCCATCGGGGGAACACTTGCCCCCACGGGTACAGCAGTCCCAGCATCAGGAATATCGCAGCCATTGCGGCCAGCACAGTGACATCGATTCCCACCGATGCGAGGGCCTTTGCCAACCCTGACTCGCCTGCGTTCGTCTCCCGCCACCCTTGTGCCGTGACGCCGATCGCATCACCACCGAGCGTCCAGATGGTTTTGACTCCAGACCACGGCAGAAGCCCGCACATGAGCAGGTAGACCGAGACTCGGGTTCGCTTCGACGCCACGGAGGGGTGGGGGTGGGCAAGCGGACCGTCGAAACCGCCCGCGTGGTCCTGTCCGCACCGAGGGCACCTGCCATACAGCCGTCGGCGGTACGACATTCCGACGAGGATGAGAAGAGCGGCGCCCACCGCGCTCAACAGGTCGTGCGTCAGGCCGGTGACGCTGTCCACCCCGGAAAACGACGCCAGCATCACGAAGTACGCCGGCAGACTGGCCATCCCCATCACGGACACCGGGACCGCCAGGATCAGCGTCGCTGCCACCATCACTCGGCCGCGCCCGGCAAGCGTCCGGGTAGTGGCCAGGCAGGCCCCGGCAGCCAGGACGGCGATGGCCGCCAGCAGAAGCTGGACCGTCGGCGCATACGCGACGTTCGGCGACCAGGGCACGGTGACGCCTGATGCAGCCCATGTGACCTGGACTGCGGCGAACAACACGCCCCACACCGCGGCGGCGTGCGGTGCCCACGTGGGCCAGCGCCGCGACCACACCACCCACCCCGGCTCCTGCAACGGCGGGCCGGAGCCGGTAGGTGTCTTCAATTTCGTAGGAACAGCCACCGTGACCTCCGGTTCCGCATGACTGACACTTGAGATTCCCCTTACCGCCGCACCGGTCGCATCCGCCGCGCGGACCATCCGCCTCCCTCGCGTGGGGGAGAAACGAACGGGCATCCCCGCCCTGGTGGCGTCGCCGCCGGCTGGACCAGCGCAGTCGGTGGGCAGTGTCGCGGGCCGACCGGACGGTCAGCGCGGTGAGCAGGTGCGCTCCGGTCAAAGCGCGTATGCAGAATCGTTCCTTGGCCATTCTTCGGGGGCAGTGAATTCAATCCACTCGATCGAGGGAAATTCAAATGCGTTTTCGGGTGGATAGCCTTGGGCTGAGCCGACACTCACCACCGAGGGGAATTTCACGCGCGCGCGAAAGGTGGCCCTGCACGGGTTCGCCGCGATGTCCCTGCTCGCAGCCGCCGCACTGCTGCAGGCGAGCCCGAGCAATGCAGCCGACCAGCCGGCACAGACCATTCAGAACCCGTGGCAACGAGTTGTGCATGGACCTCAAATCGTATGACGAACACACCCCGGTGACCATGTACCGCTGCAGTGACCGTGACAGTGCCAAGTGGACCCTCCGCGGCGACGGCACGATCCAGAACGTCGGGATCAACCAGTGCATGGACCTCACCTCGTACAGCGAGCACACCGCGGTCACCCTGTACCGCTGCACCGACCACCTCAGTGCCAAGTGGAGCAGGGATAGGTCGGAACGCGATCCTGCGCGTAGGCCGCCTCATTTGACCCGCACGTGCTCCACGGCAAGGGCCTGCGTGACATCGTGTCGGTTCCCGCCGGTGAGCGTGACGACGAGCGGAGTTCCGTTGCGGTCAACGATCAGGTGGTGTTTGGAGCCGGGACGGGATCGGTCGACGGGCGAGGGGCCAACGTGATCCCCCTTTGAGAGCCCGGACGTGCGACCCGTCCACCGAGCAGTCGTCCAAGTCCAGCAGATCGGCGCGGCGCAACTCGGTCAGCAGGGCGGCGTGCAAGCGGGGCCATACGCCGGCCTCGGTCCAGTCGCGCAACCTTCGCCAGGCTGTGGCTCCGAAGCAGCCCACAGTTTTGGCGGGCACATCGCGCCACGCGACACCGGTCCGCAACACGTACATGACGCCCGCGAGGGCCGCCCGGTCCGGAACGCGCAACCGCCCGGGGTAGCGGCGGCGCCGTTCGGGAGCGAGCGGAAGCAGCGGAGCCACGCGCTCCCACAGGTCATTTGAAACGAGATCAGCACGTACGCGGACACCCTGCCGACCAAGATCGCCGAACGCAAGATCCGAGGCTCAACTGAATTGGTCAGAAAGGCTGGTGGGCGTAGATCTTGCGCCACTGGTCAGCGGTGCCCCGCTCGCTCATCCCGGCGGCCCGGTAGACGCTGAGAGCGCCGGTAGAGTTGTGGGTGTCGACGTCGACGCCCACGCTGTGATGGCCACGGTCCCGGAGGAGCCGGAAGACGGTGCTCAACAACTGCGTGCCGATGCCGCGGCCGCGGTAGGCATCGAGAACTCCGAGCCAGGCGATCCGTGCGCGCTCTGACGGGTCGCGAGCGATGACAGCACCCGCACAGACCCCGTCGACCTCGGCCAGCCACCACAGGGCCGCTTCGTAGCGGCCGCGCTGTCGCTGGTCACGGTCGAACTCGGCGAAGGTACGCCGCCGGTGGTTCCAGTGCCCGGCCAGCGCGTCCTCCAAAACAGAGTGGACGGCGCGCCGGTCCTGGTCATCGGCAGCGACGCGCAGTTGGACACCGAGGGGTGGCTGAGCCGGTTCGGGGAACTCGGTGGTGTCCAGGTCGACTCTGAGGCGCGTGTAACTGTGCACGATGCTCCAGCCCTCGGCGGCCATGAGGTCATGGGCCGGGCAGTTGGGCAGCTGAAACATGGTCACGGGGGTGTTGGGGTGTGGCGCGTCCCGTAGCACCCACTCGTCGAGCAGGTGAAGCAGTGCTCGGGCCGTGTCCGTAGCGCCGTCTGCGGGTGCAAGGATCAGGTGGGCCCGGAGTTGGCCAGCCTGCGGTGCCGGATGCAGGGCGACGAAGCCGCTGAGCCGACCCTCCTTCGACTCCACGACCAGCGTCCGCGACGCCACATCCAGGCCGGGGCTCGCGAGCAGGTCACGCACGTCTGCTCGCGTCGTCTCCCGGCGCCCGATTGCGGCGTGCTCGGCGCAGCCGAAGAGATCTAAGATCGCCTCGATATCGGACTCGTTGACGGCTCTGCAATGCACACAGGCACGGTCGCAGGACTGTGCAGCTGTTCACAACCGATATTTGTTGGTGACTATCTCGGGGACCCGACCCAGCATTGCCCACGGCTCCGCACCCGCTACCAACGACAGGCAGACCTCCACATGCGTCCGCGCCGGACCACAGCGGCCGACCGCGTCCGCAAGCGGCGGAACCGCGGCTCGCAAGGCGGTCGGCCGCCGGACTTCGACAAGACCGACTACAAGCAGAGGCACGCGGTCGAGTGCGGCATCAACCGGCTCAAGCGCCACCAGATTCGACAAACTCGCCCTCCGCTACGAAGCGGCCGTACTGGTCGCAGTCCTTAACGAGTGGCTGTGACGGGCGCCATGCTGAGACCATGCGCCAGTGAACTCAGGGCTCCCCGCCGGATGGACGATCGAACGCGTGCGCGCTCTCTCCGGAGACCCAAGCGCCGCCCCGCTCTCTTGCGATCGGCTCGTAGTCGTCGAGGTCGCCGGTCAGGGCGACTACGAGCCGCTCCAGCCCGATGTGATTCTGGCGTTCCACGAATTGTGCCTCGCGAGGGACGACGGTGAGTGGTTCATGGGTCAGCTTGACGCCGACGGCTCAGTGATCTGCTGGGCCTCCTACGGATCCGACCTGGCCGAGGCAATCCGCAGTCTCTGACCGACACCCCGTATCTCCAGCCACTTTCACAACAGGCCTGACGCGGCTGTCTTGTAAATGATCTCCGAGTCGCCCGGGCATGCTCGGTCGTTGTGTCGCCCGCTCACATATCTGGCGAGGGCGAGGTTGTGCATCCGCGCGATGCCGAGCATGGGGTAGTGGACGCCGTCGCCTTTGAGGCGGCAGTCGCGGAGGATTCTCCAGGTCTTCATGCGGGCGAGGACGTGCTCGACGCGAGCTCGGACCTGCTTATGTGACCGGTTGCGCTCCTCCTCCCAGTCCGGGAGGCCGGTCTGGCCGCGCTCCCGGCGGTGCGGGATGACGAGTTCAGTGCCTGGGTACCCGCCGGATTCCTCCCACGCCTTGCAGTCGTTGCGGTTCCCGGCGAGCGGCCGGCCAACCATGACGACCATGCGGGTGTCGGCGTCGATGACGACCTGGTGGTTCGTGGACCGGTAGTTCTAATAGGTCATCGGTGACCCCAAGCACGTGAGTGCAAGGGCCACCAGGCGAGGTCGAGACCTGCCGCCCTTCGGGGACTCGATCCCTCTGGTCAGACCGGCCCTGCCTCGCCTGTGCCCTGCCGGGCGGAGACCTTCGGTAGTTCCGTGGCCTTGACC
>NZ_JBFBFP010000044.1:0-66383 GCF_040684275.1 Streptomyces sp. NPDC091371 | reverse complement strand
GGCGAGGGGCCGATGAAACCGATGTCGAGGGAGCCGCCGTTGAGGGCCTCGATCTCGGACGGACCCGCGTTGAAGGCCTGCGGCTTGATCGCGGTGCCGCCCAGCTCCTTCTGGATCAGGCCCTCCTGGAGGCCCACCAGCGCGGTGGCGTGCGTCAGGTTCGGGAAGTAGCCGATCCGGACCTCGGAGGCCGACAGCTTCTTGCCGTCCGGTGCGGTCGCGGAGGGCTGCTTGTCCTCGGCCTGGGAGCCGTAGCCGCAGGAGGCGAGGGCGCCGATCAGCAGCGGCAGGGCGGCAGCGGCGACGACGCCGCGGCGAAGGGTGGTGCGGGTGGTGCGGATGGCAGGCACGGGAGGGCTTCCTCTCGTGACGTGGTCATCTCATGACGCACGTCTTCGTTCGTGGAGCAATGGCGGGTGCGGCTCGTGGGGGGTGAGGGCGCGCATGCGGTGCGCGTACGTCATCGCGCACATCGCGCCACCCCGCCCTGGCCGCTGCCGAGGGCGCCGCTGCCTACGCGGCCGCCCTCTTTCGCGAAGGTCTCGTACATGTCGGGGGACACCGTCAGAAGTCCCAGCCGTCGTCGTCGGCGACCTGGGCCTCGGGCTCGGTGTGGCCCGCGAAGGCCGCGCCCGCCATGCCCGCCGCGAGGGTGGTGCCGTCCGCCGGGTCGATCAGCAGGAAGGACCCCGTGCGGCGCGAGTCGGCGTACGCGTCGAGCGCGAGCGGCTCGGCCGTACGGACGACCACGCGGCCGATGTCGTTGGCCACCAGCTGCCCGGGGTTCGGGTGCTGGGACAGGTCGTCCAGGGTCAGCCGCGAGGGGATCTCCTTGACGATGGCCTTGACCGTGCGCGTCGTGTGCTTGATCAGCACCCGGGCGCCGACGGCCAGGGGCTGGTCGGCCACGTGGCAGACCGTCGCCTCGACGTCCTGCGTGGTGGCCGGGGCGCTCGCGGACGGCGCGATCAGGTCGCCGCGCGAGATGTCGATGTCGTCCGCCAGGCGCAGGGTCACCGACTGCGGGGCCCAGGCGATGTCCACGCTCTCGCCGAGCGCGTCGATGCCCGCGATCGTGCTCGTACGGCCCGAGGGCAGCACGGTCACGGCCTCGCCGACGCGCAGCACGCCGGAGGCGATCTGGCCCGCGTAGCCGCGGTAGTCGGGGTGCTCGGCGGACTGCGGACGGATCACGTACTGCACCGGGAAACGCGCCGGGCAGGTGGTGAGGTCGTGGCTGACGGGCACGGTCTCCAGGTGCTCCAGCACCGTCGGGCCGCCGTACCAGTCCATGTTCGCGGACGGGTCCACCACGTTGTCGCCGGCCAGCGCCGAGATCGGGATCGCGGTGATCTCCGGGACGCCCAGGTCCGAGGCGTACGCGGTGAACTCCTCGGCGATCTTCGCGAAGACCGACTCCTCGTAGCCGACGAGGTCCATCTTGTTGACGGCCAGGACCACGTGCGGGACGCGCAGCAGCGCCGCGACGGCCGCGTGCCGGCGGGTCTGCTCGATCACGCCGTTGCGCGCGTCGACCAGGACCACGGCCAGGTCGGCGGTGGAGGCGCCGGTGACCATGTTCCGGGTGTACTGCACGTGCCCCGGGGTGTCCGCGAGGATGAACCGGCGGCGCGCGGTGGCGAAGTAGCGGTACGCGACGTCGATGGTGATGCCCTGCTCGCGCTCGGCCCGCAGGCCGTCGGTGAGCAGCGCGAGGTCGGGGGCCTCCTGGCCGCGGGCCTGGGAGACCGCCTCGACGTGCTCCATCTGGTCGGTCAGGACCGACTTGGAGTCGTGCAGCAGGCGGCCCACCAGGGTGGACTTGCCGTCGTCGACGGAACCGGCGGTCGCGAAGCGCAGCAGGGTGGTCGCTGCCAGGTCCGCGAAGTTGGCGGCCTGATCGGTGGTGCTGGTCATGTCTAGAAGTACCCTTCGCGCTTGCGGTCTTCCATCGCGGCCTCGGACATCTTGTCGTCGGCGCGGGTCGCGCCCCGCTCGGTGAGGCGGGAGACGGCGATTTCGGCGATCACGGCGTCCAGCGTGGCGGCGTCGGAGTCGACGGCGCCGGTGCAGGACATGTCGCCGACGGTGCGGTAGCGGATGAGACGCGTCTCGGGCGTCTCGTCCTCCTTCGGGCCGCCCCACTCGCCGGCGGTCAGCCACATGCCGTTGCGCAGGAAGACCTCGCGCTCGTGGGCGAAGTAGATCTCCGGCAGTTCGATGCCCTCGCGGGCGATGTACTGCCAGACGTCCAGCTCGGTCCAGTTGGAGAGCGGGAAGACGCGCACGTGCTCGCCGGGCGCGTGGCGGCCGTTGTAGAGCTGCCACAGCTCGGGGCGCTGGCGGCGCGGGTCCCACTGGGAGAACTCGTCGCGCAGGGAGAAGACGCGCTCCTTGGCGCGGGCCTTCTCCTCGTCGCGGCGGCCGCCGCCGAAGACGGCGTCGAACTTCAGCTGCTGGATCGCCTCGGTCAGCGGGACGGTCTGCAGCGGGTTGCGGGTGCCGTCGGGGCGCTCGCGCAGCTTGCCCGCGTCGATGTAGTCCTGGACGGACGCCACGTGCAGGCGCAGGCCGTGCTGGGCGACCGTGCGGTCGCGGTACTCCAGCACCTCGGGGAAGTTGTGGCCCGTGTCGACGTGCAGCAGCGAGAAAGGAACCGGCGCCGGCGCGAACGCCTTCAGCGCCAGGTGCAGCATGACGATGGAGTCCTTGCCGCCGGAGAACAGGATCACCGGCTTCTCGAACTCGCCCGCCACCTCGCGGAAGATGTGCACGGCCTCGGACTCGAGGGCGTCGAGGTGCGACAGCGCGTACGGCGCGTCCGTCTCTTCGTGCAGGTGGGCGACGGTGGTCATGCCAGACCCCTCTCGGTGAGCAGCGCGTACAGGGCCGAAGCCGACTCCTGGACGGTCTGCGTGTGCGACTCGATACGGAGGTCCGGGGAAGCCGGCGCCTCGTACGGGTCGTCGACCCCGGTCAGACCGGAGATCTCGCCCGCCGCCTGCTTGGCGTACAGGCCCTTCACGTCACGCTCGGAGCACACCTCGACCGGAGTGGCCACGTGCACTTCGAGGTAGTTCGTCTCGGCGGCCGCGTGGCGCCCCCGGACGGCCTCACGGCTGTCCGCGAACGGCGCGATCACCGGCACCAGCGCCTTGACGCCGTTGCTCGCGAGGAGTTCGGCGACGAAGCCGATCCGCTGCACGTTGGTGTGCCGGTCCTCGCGGCTGAAGCCCAGGCCGGCGGAGAGGAACTCGCGGATCTCGTCCCCGTCGAGCACCTCCACGCGGTGGCCCTCGGCGCGCAGCCGCTCGGCCAGCGCGTAGGCGATGGTGGTCTTGCCCGCGCTCGGCAGCCCGGTCAGCCACACGGTGGCGCCCTGGTCGCTCACGCTCATCTGCTTCTCCGTCAGTTCTCTGCTGTCCGTGGTGGTCATCAGCCGTGCAGTCCGCACTCGGTCTTGCCCCGCCCGGCCCAGCGGCCGGCCCTCGCGTCCTCGCCCTCCGCCACGCGGCGGGTGCAGGGGGCGCAGCCGACGGAGGCGTAACCGTCCATCAGCAGCGGGTTGGTGAGTACGCCGTGCTCGGCGACGTACGCGTCCACGTCGTCCTGGGTCCAGCGGGCGATCGGCGAGATCTTGACCTTCTGCCGCTTCTCGTCCCAGCCGACCACCGGGGTGTTGGCCCGGGTCGGGGACTCGTCGCGGCGCAGGCCGGTCGCCCACGCCTCGTACGCGGTCAGGCCCTCTTCGAGCGGCTTGACCTTGCGCAGTGCGCAGCACAGGTCGGGGTCGCGGTCGTGCAGCTTCGGGCCGTACTCCGCGTCCTGCTCGGCGACCGTCTGGCGCGGGGTGAGCGTGATGACGTTGACGTCCATCACGGCCTCGACCGCGTCGCGGGTGCCGATGGTCTCCTCGAAGTGGTAGCCGGTGTCGAGGAACACCACGTCCACGCCGGGGAAGGCGCGGGAGGCCAGGTGGGCGACGACCGCGTCCTCCATGGAGGAGGTCACGGCGAACTTCTTGCCGAAGGTCTCGGCCGCCCAGGTGAGGATCTCCAGCGCGGAGGCGTCCTCCAGGTCCCGGCCCGCCTGCTCGGCGAGCTCTTTGAGGCTCGCGTCTTGAGTGGTGGTCATATCTCGTCCCCTCCAGCTGCGTTGGACTGAACACCCCGGGCCAGCAGCCCGAGGTACTTCAGCTGGAAGGCTCGGTTGCAGGCCCTGCATTCCCAGGCGCCGTGACCCGTCTCGTTCGGAAACAGGTCCTCGTCGCCGCAGTACGGGCAGTAGAACGGTGCGGCGCGCTCGCTCACGAGAGGTCCTCGTCCTTGGCGCGGCCGACCCAGGCCGCGAAGCGCTCGCCGTCCTCACGCTGCTCCTCGAAGCGCGTGACGACCCGCTCGACGTAGTCGGGCAGACCGGCCGAGGTGACCTTCAGGCCGCGGACCTTGCGGCCGAAGCCGGCCTCCAGGCCGAGGGCGCCGCCCAGGTGGACCTGGTAGCCCTCCACCTGGTTGCCGTCGTCGTCCAGGACCAGCTGGCCCTTGAGACCGATGTCCGCCACCTGGATACGGGCGCAGGCGTTCGGGCAGCCGTTGATGTTGATGGTGAGCGGCTCGGCGAACTCCGGCAGGCGGCGCTCCAGCTCGTCGATCAGCGAGGCGCCGCGCGCCTTCGTCTCGACGATGGCCAGCTTGCAGAACTCGATGCCGGTGCAGGCCATCGTGCCGCGGCGGAACGGGGACGGCTTGACCCGCAGGTCCAGCGCCTCCAGGGCCGCGACCACCGAGTCGACCTGGTCGGCCTCGATGTCGAGGACGATCATCTTCTGCTCGGCGGTGGTGCGCAGGCGGGCCGAACCGTGCTGCTCGGCGACGTCCGCGATCTTGGTCAGGGTGGCGCCGTCGACACGGCCCACGCGGGGCGCGAAGCCGACGTAGAACTTGCCGTCCTGCTGCTGGTGCACGCCGACGTGGTCGCGCCACTGGCCGCTGGGCTGCTCGGGCGCGGGGCCGTCGGTCAGCTTGCGCTTCAGGTACTCGTCCTCCAGGACCTGGCGGAACTTGGCCGGGCCCCAGTCGGCGACGAGGAACTTCAGGCGGGCGCGGGTGCGCAGCCGGCGGTATCCGTAGTCGCGGAAGATCGAGATGACGCCCTCGTACACGTCCGGGACCTCGTCGAGCGAGACCCAGGTGCCCAGGCGCACGCCCAGCTTGGGGTTGGTGGAGAGACCGCCGCCGACCCAGACGTCGAAGCCGGGGCCGTGCTCGGGGTGGTTCACGCCCACGAACGCGATGTCGTTGATCTCGTGCGCCACGTCGAGCAGCGGCGAGCCGGAGATCGCGGACTTGAACTTGCGGGGCAGGTTCGAGAAGTCGGGGTTGCCGACGATGCGGCGGTAGATCTCGTCGATGGCGGGGGTGCCGTCGATGATCTCGTCCTGGGCGATGCCGGCCACGGGCGAACCGAGGATGACGCGGGGCGTGTCACCGCAGGCCTCGGTGGTGGACAGGCCGACGGCCTCCAGGCGGCGCCAGATCTCCGGGACGTCCTCGATCCGGATCCAGTGGTACTGCACGTTCTGGCGGTCGGTGAGGTCGGCGGTGCCGCGGGCGAACTCCTCGGAGATCTCGCCGATGACGCGGAGCTGCTCGGTGGTCAGCCGGCCGCCGTCGATGCGGACGCGCAGCATGAAGTACTTGTCGTCCAGCTCCTCCGGCTCCAGGATCGCGGTCTTGCCGCCGTCGATCCCGGGCTTGCGCTGGGTGTAGAGGCCCCACCAGCGCATACGGCCGCGCAGGTCGTTGGGGTCGATCGAGTCGAAGCCCGTCTTGGAGTAGACGTTCTCGATGCGTGCCCGCACGTTGAGACCGTCGTCGTCCTTCTTGAACTGCTCGTTGCCGTTGAGGGGGGTGTGGTGTCCGACGGCCCACTGACCCTCGCCGCGGTGACGGCCGGTCTTGCGGCGCGCGGCGGCTGCGGCGGGAGCTGCGGCTGCGGGCGTTTCGGGGGTGGCGGCCATGGCGGTACGTCCTTCTTCGGCGGCTCAGGGCGGAGGGCGGTATCAGAGCAGGGGGTGGCGATGGAGTGCCCCCGGCACAGGCACTGGCGTCACTGAGCGGGTGCGGCTGAGCGCCGCGCCTTTGCCGGGGTGGCCGGCGGGCAGGGCGGTATTCGGCCTTCAGGGGGCTGCGATGATCGACGCTTCCACGGCGACGATGCCGGGATTGCGGCGATGTGCGGCGGTTGCTGGTTCCGTCAGCACGCCGGACAGATGGCGCTGGACATGCGGCCGAGGTCGACGTGCCGCCGACTCACCAAGGCAATTCCAGCTCCATTCATGAGGGGAAGCGTGGCATGCGTGTCTTGGAGGAGTCCACTACTGTCCGCGATACGGACAGATCCGTCCCGAATGTTGGGATGCTGTGCTGCGCATCACCTTGACGGCCGTGACGGCTACCCTCTCGGTGGCTTGATCATTTACCTGAGGGGGCAACGCAGTGCGTACGGGGAGAGTCGCGGTCGCGGTCGTGGTCGCGGCGGGCCTGTTGGCCGGATGCGGGGGTGGAGCGGACGCACCGGACGACGGGAACGGCAAGGGGGGAGCGGCGCAGACCGGCAAGGCGGAGCCCTTGGCGGCCTTCGGGGTGCCCGCCGCGTGGGACGGAGGGCGGGGCTGGGATCAGGCCCTGCCCTGGGTGCCGATGAACGCCCCGACGCCCGTGGCGGTGGTGCCCGGGGCCGCCGCGGTCGCCGTGCTGGACGTGGACGCCGGTTACACGGTACAGGTCCGGTCGGCCGCAGACGGGAAGGCCGTGTGGACCTCGGCGAACTGGACGCCCCCGACCCCGCTGCCCGCCGCGGACAAGCACGAGCTGGTCCCCCGGATCCTGGGGGTGGAGCAGGACGGGCAGAAGTTCGTCGTCCTGGCGGCCCACGGACTGGCCGGCAAGGACGAGCTCCACGAGGGCACCGAAGTGGTGCGGTTGGCGCTGTATCCCGCGGCCGCGACGGGCCAGGGCGTCAAGCCGGTCCGGGAGATCGACGTACCGCTCAAGGCAGACCCAGGTGAGGTCCGGGTCCAGGCCCAGGGCGGCCGTCTGATCGTCGCCCACGACGGCCCGGGGTCGTACCCGAGGGTCGCGTCCGCCGTCGACCTGGTCAAGGGGACCGTCACCGCGTACAACAACCCCAGTGAGCTGCTGCCCGAGTGCAGCGACCATCTGACCTGCTTCCCCCGGGTGATGGCGGTGGGCCCCGCCGGGCCGCTGGTCTACCTGGAACCCGGGTTCGGGGTGCCGGGCCGATGGTCGAGTGACGCGGTACGACCCGAAGGGGTTCCCTCGAACGCGGGCCCCTACAAGAAGCGGAACGGGCAGGTGTACGGCGTGGCCAGCGGAAAGCTCCTGGTCCAGTGGGACAAGGAGGCCACAGCCGGCGCTGCGGCGCTGCCCACCTGGTCGGTGCACGACATGGAGTCCGGGCGGATGCTCGCCAGCACGGAGTGCCGCTACACGGAAAGCCATGGTCACACTGGCCGGGGCTACCGGAACCATGAGGTGGTCACCTCGCCCGCCGCACGGTTCATCGCGGCCGGCCCCGTCGCCTTCGACCTGGAGCGCAAGCAGGGCGTCTGCCTGGCGGGCGACGGCAACCGGAAGGAGATCGCCGTGCGCTCGGTCCGGGACGACGGCACGGCCTACGGTCTGGTGAAGACCGATGACGTGAAGGCCGGCCGGCCGGCTGCCCAGCTCGACCTCACCTCCGCCACGGGCGACCCGAAGGCCCTCGGTGCGGGCGTCGAAGTCCCGGACCACACCGACCTGGGCGGCGCCGCCCTGTTCGTCATCCGCGACCAGAACCAGAACCTGCGCCTCTCGGTGCGGCAGGGCAAGTGACACGTCCGGGTCCGGCCCGCCGCACGGCGGGCCGGACCCGGACGGCGGGCGGGCGGCGCGGGTCAGGCAAGATCCGGAAGCGACGGCCTAGTGCTGTGACCGGCAAGGTTCACCGGGTCACGGCGCCCGGCACGGCACCTCGCTGCGTTGTCGGACCGCGCAAGTACGTCCAGTACGAGCCGCGGCCCTCCGCCTTGCGATGCACCGCACCGGACACCGCGACCCGGCAAACCTTTCCGGCCACAGCACTAGGCCCCCGGCCAGGGGCCGGGGGTCGGGGTGGCTTCCTTTTGGGAGGTTTCCGTCTTGAAGACCTTGAAGCCGCGGCGCTGGTAGTTGTCCATCGCCGTCGGCCCGTCCTCACTGCACGTGTGCAGCCACACCCGCCGGGTCGCCTCCCGCTCCGGCCAGCGCTCCGCGAGGGACCAGGCCCGGGCCACGCCCACCGTCAGCAGGTGCCCGCCGATCCGGCGGCCCCGGAAGTCCGGCAGCAGGCCGAAGTACATGATCTCCACCACACCGTCGTCCTGCGGGTCGAGCTCCACGTACCCCGCCGGCGTGCCGCGGTCGTACGCCACCCACGTCTCCACGCCCGGACGCCCGAGCTCCTCCACCCACTGCGCCCGGGTCAGGGACAGCCGGTCCGTCCAGTGGATGTCGCCGCCCACCGAGGCGTAGAGGAAGCGGCTGAACTCCGGGGAGGGGACCTCGGCCCGCGAGACGGTGATCTCGGGACCTGGAACGGCCGCCGGGACCAGGTCGTCCGGCGAGTTCATTTCGAGGGACCAGGTGGTGAGTGTGATGGTGCTCATGCACTTCAGGGAACCACGCCCGGTCCCCGCCGCCCCAGCCGGGCCCGGACCACCGACGGGGCCGTGGAGTGGGGGAGCAGTTCGGCCGGGTCCTGCGGACGGATCAGCTCCACCTCCACGTCCTGCGCGAAGCGGTACGGCCGGTGGGCCAGCACGCCCGCCAGGTGCCGGCGTACGCGGGAGATCTCCGCCCGGACGGTCACCGTGCGGGTCGGATCCCCGAAGAGCTCCGCCGACAGCTCCGCCGCGGAGCGCCCCCGCGGGCTCTCCGCCAGCAGGAACAGCAGCTCCGCGTGGCGCGGGCTGAGGTCCTGGGCCCAGCTCCCGCCGGCCCCGTACACCGTCGCCGAGCAGGCCCCCGCCCGGCTGAGGTCGAGCACGACCCGGGTCACGGCCGTGCTCGTACGGTCCTGCGCGATCCGCAGCAGCCAGCCGCCCGGCAGCGGCTCCACCGCGCAGTCGCCGAGCTGCGGCACCCACACCCGGCCCGGCCCGAAGCCCTTCGGCAGCGGGATGCGGTCCGGGGGGACCATGCCCGTGACTGCGGCCGTCCAGCCGTTGGGGTCCACGGCCAGCGCCCGCCCGGGCAGCCGGGCCAGCATCGGGGCCGCGACCGCCCGCAGCCGCTCCTGCGACTCCAGGTGCCGGATCCGCAGCTCCCGCTCCGCGAGCCGGGCCACCGAGCTCACCCACGCCAGGGTCGCGGGGTGCATGGTGGCCAGCGGCCCGCTGACGTCGACCACGCCGAGCAGGCGTCCGTCGCGCGGGTCCCGTACGGGCGCGCCCGCGCAGGTCCAGTCGTGGTGGCTGGAGACGAAGTGCTCCGCCGAGAACACCTGGACGGGCCGCCGCGCCACGAGCGCCGTGCCCACCCCGTTGGTGCCGACCACCGCCTCGTCCCAGTCGGCCCCCACCATGAAGCCGAGCCGGTCCGCCTTGCGCAGGATCGAGGAGTGGCCCTCCCGCCACAGCAGCCGGCCGTCGGCGTCGGCGACGACCATGATGTGCAGGGCCTCGTCCAGGGCGGGCAGCAGCCCCTCCCGGAGCACCGGCAGGATCTCCCGCAGCGGCGAGACGTGCCGGCGCTCCTCGGTCTCGGCGGCCGAGAGCATCCGCGAGCGCGCGTCCCGGTCCGGGTGCACCCCGCCGGCCATCATCCGGCGCCAGGACTCGGCGATCTCCGGTCTCGGCGGGGCCGGCGGCCGGTCCCCGGCCAGTGCGGCCTCCCGTACGCCCTTGAGCAGACGCGCGGCTTCCCGTGCGTCCATGGCCGAGATGCGTGCCGCGTCGACCGCGCCGCCTGTGGTACTGGCCACTGAACCTCCCCGTCGAACAGGACGTGCTGAGCCAGCCGCCCGGCTGGTCCTCGCGCGCCGCTTCCCCCGGCACCCGAAGGGCGACTGTCGACTCAAAGGTTGCAACGGTATGCAACTCTCGCCAAGTCCCGGTCGGTCGATCGAAACTGTCCGGACGCCGCCAGACGGCGTGACAGCTCCTCCTCGGGGCTCATCGGACCAGGGGTGGTGCCGAGTCGGCGCGGCGCCACCCCTGGTCCTGGTCAACGGGCCCGGATCCCGGCTCGGGAACGGTTTGGGGACCGTACGCGGAGCCCGGCGGCTCCCTTCCTAGCCCGCGATCCGTGCCCGTTCCACGACGGCGCCGAGGTCGAGGCTGTGCGGCAGCGTGCCGAAGGCCGCGCCCCAGTCACCGCCCAGCCGCGAGGCGCAGAACGCGTCCGCCACCTCGGGCGGCGCCCACCGCACCAGCAGCGAACCCTGGAGCACGAGCGCCATGCGCTCCACCACCCGGCGGGCCCGCGCCTCGATGCCCTCCAGGTCGGCGAGCTCCGTGAGGAGGTCCTTGATGGCCGAATCCAGCCGGTGGTCGGCGCCCCGGGCCAGGCCCACCTCTTGGAGGAAGGCGCCCAGCGCCTGCGGCTCGCGCTGGAGGGCGCGCAGCACGTCGAGGGCCTGGACGTTGCCGGAGCCCTCCCAGATGGAGTTCAGCGGGGATTCGCGCAGCAGTCTCGGCAGCCCGGACTCCTCGACGTAGCCGTTGCCGCCCAGACACTCCAGGGCCTCCGCGACCATCGGCGTACAGCGCTTGGTCACCCAGTACTTCGCCACGGGCACGGCCAGGCGCAGGAAGGCCTTCTCCTGCTCGGTGCCGGCGTCGTAGGCGGCCGCGAGGCGCAGCGTCAGGGTGGTGGCCGCCTCCGACTCCAGGGCGAGGTCGGCGAGCACGTTGCGCATGAGGGGCTGCTTGATGAGCGGTGCTCCGAAAGCAGAGCGGTGCTCCGCATGGTGCACGGCCTGCGTCAGCGCCTGCCGCATGAGCGAGGCCGAGCCGATCGCGCAGTCCAGCCGGGTCGCGGCGACCATCTCGATGATGGTCCGCACCCCCCGGCCCTCCTCGCCCACCCGCCGCGCCCAGGTCCCGTCGAATTCCACCTCGCTCGACGCGTTCGACTTGTTGCCCAGCTTGTCCTTCAGGCGCTGGATCGCGAAGACGTTGCGCGTCCCGTCCGGCAGCACCCGCGGCACCAGGAAGCACGTGAGCCCGCCGGGAGCCTGTGCCAGCACGAGGAACCCGTCGGACATCGGGGCCGAGCAGAACCACTTGTGCCCGGTCAGCAGGTACTCGCCCGACGCGTCGAGCGCCGTGGCCGTCGTCGTGTTCGCCCGTACGTCGCTGCCGCCCTGCTTCTCGGTCATCCCCATCCCGAAGAGGACCCCGCCCTTCTCGGCGGCCGGCCGCAGCCCCTCCTCGTACACGTGCGAGGTCAGCCGCGGCTCCCACTCGGCGGCGAGCGCGGGGTCGGCCCGCAGCGCCGGTACGGCGGCGTGGGTCATCGAGACGGGGCAGCCGTGCCCGGCCTCGGCCTGCGACCACACGAAGAACCCGGCGGCGCGCCGCAGATGCCCGGCCGGGCGCCCCCAGGCGTCGGTCAGCCCGGAGGTCACGGCGTGCCCGAGCAGCCGGTGCCAGGCCGGGTGGAACTCCACCTCGTCGATCCGGTTCCCGTACCGGTCGTGCGTGCGGAGCTTCGGCGGGTTCTCGTTCGCCTGCGCGGCCCACTCCTGGGCCTGCGCCGAGCCGGCGGCCCGCCCGAGCGTGGTGAGCTCCTCCCGCACCTCGCCGAGGAGTTCGGGCTCCGCCGAGGCGAGGTGGCGCTCGACTCCCTCGGTGAGTGCCCGGTCGCCTCCGTACACGTCGTGGCCCACGAGGGGCGGGGTCTGATTGGTGACTGTGTGGGTGGTGGCTGCCATGCGGATACCGTAAGGACGTGCAGCCAGCAAAAGAAAGCTTCGAGCGGATTCCGGAACCCCCGGGACGGCTCCACCGGGCCCGCGCCCTCTACCGCAACGTGTCGAAGCGGAAGATGGGCTGGCTGTTGCTGAAGGACACCGTCAACTCGTGCATCGAGTACCGGATCCTGGGGCTCGCGGCCGAGGCGGCCTTCTTCACGCTGCTCTCGCTGCCCCCGCTCTTCCTCGGCCTGCTGGGCCTGCTCGGCTACGTGGACGGCTGGACGAACACGCAGTCGGTGCAGAGCATCGAGGAGAACATCCTGGGCGCGGTCGGCACCATCCTCTCCGACCGGGGCGTCAACGAGATCGCCAAGCCGATGCTGGACGACGTCACCGGGCGGGGCCGCCCGGACCTGATCTCGCTCGGCTTCGCGTTCGCCCTGTGGTCGGGCTCGCGCGCCGTGAACGTCTTCATCGACACCATCACCGTGATGTACGGCCTCGACGGGCAGCGCGGCATCGTCAAGACCCGGCTGCTGGCCTTCCTGCTGTACGTGGTCGCGCTGGTGATCGGGGCCGTCGTGCTGCCGCTGATGGTGGTGGGGCCGGACGCGGTGGTGCGGCTGGTGCCCTGGGGCACGGACGTGATCGCGGTCCTGTACTGGCCGACCGTCACCCTGCTCTCCATCGTCTTCCTGACGACCCTGTACCACGTGTCCGTGCCGGTGCGCTCGCCGTGGATCGAGGACGTGCCGGGTGCGCTGGTGGCCCTGGCGATGTGGGTGCTGGGCTCCTTCCTGCTGCGGATCTACCTCACGAACACGGTGGAGGGCCCGACCATCTACGGCTCGCTCGCCGCCCCCGTGGCGGTGCTGCTGTGGATCGGCATCTCGGCCTTCGCGGTGCTCGTGGGCGCCGCCGTGAACGCCGCCATCGACCGGGTCTGGCCGTCGGTGGCCACGGCGGCGGCGCGCGAGGCGAACGAGCGGGCGCGGGAAGCGGAGGCCGCCCAGCTGATCGCCCGGGCGGCCGCCTGGCGGGCCCTGGCCGAGGGGGAGTCCGAGGACGACGAGGACGGCGGGATGCCGTCGGAGTTCCCGGAGCGCTGGTCGAAGTTCCTCCCGCCGGAGGACTACTCCTCGCGCCTGCGCAAGCACTGACCCCCGCGCCCCCTTCCGTTCGCGCTCAGCCCTTGGACCAGACGACGAGCCGGCCGCCGAGGGCCGGTGCGGTCCCCTTGCCCAGGTCCTCGACGAGGGCCATGGCCACGGAACCCTGGTCGGTGACGGAACACAGGGCGGCGCCGCGCACCAGGCCCCGCTCGGCCGCCTCCGAGCCGCCCAACGCCACGGCGCCGAACCCCGTACCCGCGGCCGCCCGGCAGTTCTCGAAGGTCTGGGGCTGCCCGGCGCGCAGCACGCCCACCTGACGGCCGGTGGCCGACCACAGCTCCGTCGACGAGGGCGAGATGCCGTCCATGCCGCAGCCCTGACGGTCGGCCCGGTACTCCAGTTCCGTGGTGGCGGGCCGCTCGGTCGGCGCGGCGGTCCCGGTCGGCCTCAAGGGGAAGGAGGTGGACACCCCGGCATCGAGGTCGACGAGGAGCGTCTCACCGCAGATCGGAGGTGCGGCGCCCCACCTGCCCTGCCGCGCCTGATAGCCGGCCGGAGCGGACAGGTCCGGGCTGCTCGACGTGTTCGGCGAGGCGGACGCCGAGGCCGTGCCGGAAGGCGGTGTCAGCGGGGCGACCGTGGGCGTGGGCGTGGGCGTCGGTGATGTTGACGGGGACGCGGTCGGAGCCCCCTGGGCCGTCGCGCCCCCGGCGGGAGGCTGCGCTCCGCCCTCCCGTGCCGAGGTCGCGAGCAGGGTGGTCACCGTCCCCAGCACGGGAACCACGATCCCGATGACCCACCAGGCCCAGCGCGGCGGGTGGCCGGACGGCGGGCCCTGCGGCACGGGCGCCGCCGGCGCCACGTACGGCGGCGCGTCCGGCCTCGGCGGAATCGCTCCCGGATCGGGCTGCCCAACCGTGTCGGTCACTTCTCGACTCCCCCTGGTCCAACGGATGCGGAGACCCTACCTGCCGATCCGCCTTCGGCGGCCGGAGATATCGGCGGGCGGTTCCCGCACGGGGATTGACGGGGTGTCAGGGCGGGGCGCAAGTTATATCGGGAAGCCGATATAACTCCGGGAGCGCCCGTGCCAGCACCCCCCGACCCCCGGCCGGACCAGGCCGCCGCTCCGCCGAGCCCGCCGCAGGCGGCCCGGCAGGCGCAACGGAAATCGCAGACCAGGGGGCGGCTCATCGACGCCGCCGCCGAGCTCTTCGCGCGCAAGGGGTTCCACGCCGTGTCGGCCGAGGCCGTCGCCGACGCCGCCGGGCGGACCACCGGGGCGCTCTACAGCCACTTCGGCGGCAAGGAGGGCCTGCTGCTCGCCCTGCTGGAGGTCTGGAAGGAGCGCACCGCCGAGGAGCTCGCCGCCGAGATCGCGGCGAGCGCGGACCCGGCCGACCCCGCCACGCACTTCACCGCCATGTGGGGCAGCCTCACCCGCCCGCACCCCGATCGGGGCGACTCCTGGCTGCTCCTGGAGGCGGAACTGTGGCTGCACGGCGCCCGCGGCCCGCTCATCGGCTCGCAGCTCGCCCAGCGCTACGCCGAGGTCCGCGCGCAGCTCGGCGAGGGCCTCGCCGACTGGGCCGAAGCCACCGGCACGCCCCTGCCCCGTCCGCCGGAGGAGACCGGCGCCCTCGTCCTGGGCCTCCTCCTCGGCCTCGCGATGCAGCACCGCCTCGACCCCCACGGCATCCCCGACGCGCTCGTCGTGGAAGCACTCGGAGCCCTACTGAAGGGACGCACACCATGATCCCCACCGGCGAAGTGGACCTGCTCGAAGACACCTGGGCGCACGGGGTCCCGCACGAGCAGTTCACCCGGCTCCGCCGGGAGGACCCCGTGCACTGGCACGAGGTCCCCGGCCCCCACGAGGGCTTCTACGCCGTCACCCGGCACGCCGACGTCAAGGCGATCAGCCGCGACCCCGAGCTGTGGTCCACCGAACTCGGCTCCTTCATGATCCGCGACCAGAGCCCCGAATCGCTGGAGTCCCTGCGCCTGGTCCTGCTCGGCATGGACGCCCCGCGCCACTCCCGCTACCGCGCCCTGGTCAGCGCGGGTTTCACCCCCCGGGTGGTCCGCAGGCTCGCGGCCCGGATCGGGGAGCGCGCCCGGTCCCTCGTGGACACCGCGGTCGCTCCCGGCCGGGACATGGACTTCGTCTCCGAGGTGGCGGCCTGGCTGCCGATCCAGACGATCTGCGAGATGGTCGGCGTGCCGCCCGGCGACGAGCGGCTGGTCTTCGACTGGAGCAACCGGATGGCCGGCGGCCAGGACCCGGAGCTCTCGGCGGGCAAGCACGACAGCGACCTCGCGGCCGCCGAGATCTACGCCTACTGCGACGCCCTGACCGCCGAGCGGCGGGCGCACCCCCGCGAGGACATCCTCTCGACGCTCGTCCACGCCGAGGTGGACGGGGACCGGCTCACCCGGCACGAGATCAACATGTTCTTCGTGCTGCTGTGCGTCGCGGGCAACGAGACCACCCGCAACCTGCTGTCCCACACCGTGCTGGCCCTGGCCGAACACCCCGCCGCCCGCGCCGAACTCGCCGCGGCCCCCGAGGACGAGGCGCTGTGGAACTCGGCCACGGAGGAGTTCCTCCGGTGGGGCGGCTCGATCCACAACTTCCGGCGCACCGCCACCCGCGACACCGTCCTGCGCGGCCGCGAGATCGCCGCGGGCCAGAAGGTGGTCACGTACTACACGTCCGCCAACCGCGACGAGGAGGTCTTCGACGACCCCTTCGCCTTCGACGTCCGCCGGACCCCGAACGACCACCTCGCCTTCGGCGGCGGCGGCCCCCACTTCTGCCTCGGCGCCGGCCTGGCCCGTACGCAGATCAAAGCGCTCGTACGCGAACTGCTCGCACGTCACCCGGACTTCGTGCTCGCCGGTGACGTGCGCCGACTGCGCTCGGACTTCATCAACGGCATCAAGTACCTTCCGGTGCGGTTCGGTTAGCCGACCTGGCCGCCACCGCCGCGCACGCGATGGCCAGCGGCAGTTCCGCCCCCACCGCCAGCAGCAGCGCCGTCCCCTGGCCGGAGCTCCCGGCCGAGGTCGTCACGTCGAACCAGGCGTCCATCAGCAGCAGCGCGGCCGTCGCGGCGGCCACCGGGGAGGCCCGGGGGTCCCGTTTGCGCAGCAGCGTCCCGGTGCAGGTCAGTCCGGCGGCCAGCATCAGGTCCAGGCCGATCCACGCCGTGGACCAGTTGGAGACCTCGGTGGTCTGCGGCAGGGTCTTCGCCAGTACGAGCATCCACGGCACCAGCGCCACCCCGGCTCCCGTGAACACCGTGGCGAGCCGGGGCGCGCGCCGGCGGCCGGGGAACCGGCGGGTGGTGAGCTGCCGGGTACGGAACTGCGGGGCGACGAGGGCCATGGCGGCGGGGTCTCCTTCCGGCCCGGCGGTCCGTCCCCCGGGCTCCCCACCAGCCTCGTCCGCCGGGCCGCCCCGATCAGTAGCCCCACCGTCCGAACCGGGGGTGGTGCCAGGTACACCCCTGCCCGGGCACCAGGGTGATCGCAGCCCTCCGACCAGTGCGATTACCGTACGGGGCATGGCACTTCGCGGCGCGCTGAGGCGTACGTACACCTGGACCACGGCGCACGCGCCGTGGTCGGCGTGGTCCCGGCGCAACACCGCCTTCACGGCGGCCGCGATCCCGGTGGCGCTGCCCGCCCTCCTCGCCCTGGCCTACGCGGTCGTACCGCCCGGCCACAGCCCCGTCGCGGTCCTCCTGCTGTTCGCGCTCTGCCCGCTGCTCACCGCCCTCCAGCGCAGCCGCTTCTGGGCCCTGCTCGGCCTCGACGTGCCCGAGGTCGTGCGCAAGGAGCGCTGGTGGAGCCCGCGCGGACTCCTCGAACGGGTGCGCTCCGAGGCGACCTGGCGCCAGTACGGCTACCACCTCGTCGTCAGCCCGCTCATTGCCGCGGCCGGGGCGCTGGTAGTGCTCGCGTGGGGCGTCGGCGTCGCGGGATCCACCGTGTACGCGTGGGACTGGGCCCTGCCGGACCCGGACCGGAGCCTTGACCTCGACCTGATCACAGTGGCCGGGATCCTCCTCCTGCTCTGCGCACCCTGGCTGGCCGCGCTCTCCACCCGCGTCGACGCCTTCGCGGCGGCCGCCCTTCTCGGCCCCAACCGCTCCCGCGAGCTGGAGCGCCGCGTCGAGGACCTCGCCGAGAGCCGGGCCGGCGTCCTGGACGCCGCCGACCTCGAACGGCGGCGCATCGAGCGCGACTTGCACGACGGGGCCCAGCAGCGCCTCGTCGCACTCGCCATGAACCTCGGCATCGCCCGCGCCACCCTCACCGACCTGCCGCCCGAGGCCAGGGCCGTCATCGACGAGGCCCACCGCGAGGCGAAGGAGGCCATCGAGGAGCTCGGCAACCTGGTCCGGGGCCTGCATCCGGCCGTACTGGAGGACCGCGGGCTCGACGCGGCGCTCTCCGGCATCGCCGCCCGCGCCCCCTTCCCCGTCGAGCTGACGGTGGACATGGGCACCCGGCCGGGGGCCACGGTGGAGGCCGTCGCCTACTTCGTGGTGTCCGAGGCCCTGGCCAACGTCGCCAAACACGCCCGGGCCGGGCACTGTTCGGTACGCGTCGAGCGCATGGGGAGCCGTACCGGCGAGCGACTGCGCATCACCGTGACCGACGACGGGGTCGGCGGAGCGGATCCGGCACGCGGCAGCGGCCTGGTGGGCCTGCGCAAGCGCGTAGGGTCGGTCGACGGAACCATCAAGATCACCAGCCCCGTCGGGGGGCCGACCGACATCACCGTGGAGCTGCCGTGCGCGCCGTGATCGCCGAGGACTCCGTCCTGCTGCGCGTGGGACTCGTCAAAGTCCTCGACATGGCCGGGTTCGACGTGGCCGCCGAGACCGGCGACGCCGAGGCGCTGCTCGCCGCCGTCGAGGAACACCGCCCCCAACTCGCCCTGGTCGACGTACGGATGCCACCCGGCTTCACCGACGAGGGCGTACGGGCCGCCCTGCTGATCCGCCGTCAGTACCCCGACACGGCCGTACTGCTGCTCTCCCAGTACGTGGAGGAGCGCTACGCCGCCGATCTGCTGGCCACCCCCAGCGGCGCCGGCATCGGCTACCTGCTCAAGCAGCGCGTCGCCGACGTGGAGGAGTTCGTCGACGCGCTGCGCCGCGTCGCCGCCGGCGGCACCGCGCTCGACCCCCAGGTCGTCGCGCAACTCATGCTGCGCCGCGGCGGCGGCCCGGACCCCCTCGAGCGGCTCACCCCGCGCGAGCGGGAGGTCCTCGCCCTGATGGCGGAGGGCCGATCCAACGCGGGCATCGCCACCGAACTCGTCGTCAGCGAAAGCGCGGTGGCCAAACACATCAACAGCATCTTCACCAAGCTCGACCTGCCGCCGGCCGACGGCGACCACCGCCGGGTCCTCGCGGTCCTGCGCTTCCTGGACGGCACGCCGTGACGGCCCCCGACGCGCAACAGGCCGACGCGCCGCCGGCCGGCCGGCGACGGCGCAGGCACCGCCGTGCCTGGACCGCCGTGGCGTTCCTCGGGGCGTTCCTCGTCCTGGTGCCGACCGCCTGGCAGGCCTGGTCGCTCGGGGCCGTGCGGAGCGGCGTCCTGCAGGGAGGCGGCGACGGCCGCCCGGTCGGCGCGCTGGAGATCGTGGGCGGCGACGCGGACATCACCGTCACCCCCCGCGGGGACCGGCAGGTCGGCTACCGGGCCGAGGTCAGCTGGTCGCTCGCGGCGCCCTCCGTCGAGACCAGCAGGCTCGGCGACGCCCTGCGGCTGACCGCGCGCTGCCCCGGCGCCGACTCCTGGCGGGTCTTCGCGGCCGGCTGCTCGGTCAAGCTGGCGGTGACGGTGCCCGCCGGGATCCCGGTGAAGGTGACGGCCCGCTCCGGCCGGGTGTCCCTCACCGGCCTCGGCGGCACCGTCGACGCGGAGGTCGACTCCGGCCGGGTGGAGATGAACGGGCTGCGCGGAGCCCTGCGGGCCAAGGTGGGCTCCGGCCGCCTGCACGGCGCCGACCTCACGTCCCCGCAGATCGACATCCGGGTCGGCTCGGGCAGCGCCGCGGTGTCCTTCATCGCCCCGCCGGACCAGGTCATCGGGAAGGTCGCCTCCGGCCGCCTGGCCCTCATGGTGCCCGTGGCCACCACGTTCCGCACCACCTGCGAGGCCGCCTCCGGCGCCTGCGAGGTCCCCGACGGCCTCCGCGACGACTCCGCAGTGCGGACATTGGACATGGCGGCGGGCTCGGGCCGCGCGCAGGCGCTGTACGGGCCGTGACCGCTCAGGACGCGGGCGGCGCGGCGGGCGGCAGGTGCCGGTAGACCGTGGCGCGGGAGACGCCGAGGGCGGTGGCGATCTGGGTCGCGCCGCTGCCGGCGGCGTGCATCCGGCGGGCGGTTTCGATCATGGCCGTGCTCATGGTGGCGGGGCGGCCGCGGCGGCCCGGGGAAGCCGGAGGGGGCTCGGGGGCCGGCTCCGCCGTGCCGTCCAGCAGCCGGTGTACGCCGTCCAGCACGGCCGCGCGCAGGGCCCCGACCGGGGCATCGGCGAACAGCACCACCGGGTCGGACAGCATCGCGACGGCCTGCGCCGCCCGCACCCGCCCCGCGAGATCCGGGTCGGGCCCGGCCACCAGGGCGTTGGCCCGCAGCATGGCGTCCCGGAAGCGGGCGAAGGCGGGCCCGGGGGTGGCCAGCGCCATGTCCTGGAGGTTCAGCCGGATCAGGTAGCGGTGCTCCAGCCAGACGTCGAGCATCCCCTCGATGGCCGCCCAGCGGGCCCGGCCGGGCCCGGCGGCAGAGGCGGCCGCGGCGTTCGCCATGGCCGCCGCCAGGTCGTTCAGCATCGGCTCCACGAGCGCGCCCAGGATGTCGGCCTTGCCGGGGAAGTGGTAGAGGACCGCCGCCTTGGTCACGCCGACCCGCTCCGCGATCTCCCGCAGCGAGGTCTCGTGGAAGCCGCGGACCCCGAACAGCTCCATGGACACCCGCAGGATCCGCTGCCGCGTCTCATTGATAGACGTCTCGTAATTCGTCTCGGAATTACTGCTCTGAGGCTGATTCACGCCACTGAGCCTATCTCCTTGCCTGACTTGCGGACAGATGCCTACAGTCGGAACTGACCGTCGGTAAGCAGGGAGGGCGTCATGGACGACACGACCGTACTGATCTCCGGAGCCGGGATCGCCGGCCCCGCGCTGGCCTACTGGCTCGCCCGGCACGGCTTCCGGCCGACCGTGGTCGAACTCGCCACGGGCGTCCGCTCCAGCGGCAGCCCCGTGGACGTGCGCGGCCCGGCACTGGACGTCGCCGCACGCATGGGCATCACGGCCCGGCTGCGCGAGGCGGGCACGGACGTGGCGGACCTGCGGTTCGTCAATGCCGAGGGCCGCCGCACCGGCGGCCTCTCCCTGGGCTCCGTACCCGGCGCGGCCCCGGGCGGCCGGGACATCGAGATCGGGCGCGGCGACCTCGCCGCCGTCCTCCACGAGACGAGCCGCGACCACGCCGAGTTCCTCTTCGGCGACTCCATCGCCACGATCGACCAGGACGAACACGGAGTGGACGTCACCTTCCGGCACGCACCCCCGCGCCGCTTCGGCCTCGTCGTCGGGGCCGACGGCCGGCACTCCACCGTCCGCAGGCTGTCCTTCGGCCCCGAGAGCCGGTTCGTCACCCACGCGGGCCTCTACGTCGCCACCCTGCCGCTCGGCACCCCCGCCCCGCACCCGCGCACGGTCGTCGCCCACAACACGCCGGGCCGGATGGCCGCCGTACACCCCCGGCGCGGCGACTCCCTCGCCTTCTTCGCCTACCGGGCCGCCCCCGTACCGGACTTCGACCACCGCGACGCCGACGCGCACAAGCGGCTGCTCACGGCCGCGTACGCGGGCGGCGGCTGGCGGATCCCGGAGCTGCTGGACCGCGTACGGGCCACGGACGAGCTGTACTTCGACGCCGTCAGCAGGGTGCGCATGGACCGCTGGTCGCACGGCCGCACCGCGCTGCTCGGGGACGCCGCGTCGTCGGTGTCCCTGTTCGGGGACGGCAGCACCCTGGCCATGGCGGGCGCGTACACCCTGGCCGCCGAGCTCGCGGCGAGCCCCGGGGACCACGCGGGCGCGTTCCGGCGCTACGAGGAGCGCCACCGCCTGCTCGTCGGACCCAAGCAGCGCGGGGTGGAGCGGGCCGCGGCGATGCTGGTGCCCGCGACCCGGGCCGGGATCGCCGCGCGGGACCTGGCGAGCCGGGTGTGGTCGGCGGGGAGCGCCCTGGGGAAGCGGCCGGAAAAAGAAGTGGCCCCGGCCTGAGGGACCTTGTTACGGTGGGGACGTTCCCGCCGACCGGTGGGGAACGTCCAGCTCGTGCTCGATCCGGAGGTGAGTTCATTGATGACTGTCGTCGCGCAGGGCGCTGCCCGCACTCAGAAGACCATCAATGTCACTTCCGTGGTCGCCGGCTGACCTCACGCCACTTCGCGCGCTGCCGGGGCCACCCTGTGAAGGGTTCCCCTTGTCTCTCTCTTCCTTCCCGCAGGCTTCCCTCCCGCACGCCCTCGCCCCCTACGGCTGGGACGACGCATGGGCGGCCGAGTTCACCCCCTACGCCGAGCAGGGCCTGCTGCCGGGCCGGGTCGTACGGGTCGACCGCGGCCAGTGCGACGTCATGACCGCGGACGGCATCGTCCGCGCCGACACCGCCTTCGTCACCCCGCACGACCCGCTCCGGGTCATCTGCACCGGCGACTGGGCCGCCGTCGAGCCCGGGGGCAACCCGCGCTACGTGACGGCGTACCTGCCGCGCCGGACCGCCTTCGTACGGTCCACCTCCTCCAAGCGGTCCGAGGGGCAGATCCTCGCCGCCAACGTCGACCACGCGGTCATCGCCGTATCGCTGGCCGTGGAACTCGACCTCGGGCGCATCGAGCGCTTCCTGGCACTGGCCTGGGAGTCGGGTGCGCAGCCGCTGGTCGTCCTCACCAAGGCGGACCTGGTCCCCGACCCGGTGACCCTGGGGCACCTCGTCCAGGACGTGGAAGCCGCCGCGCCGGGGGTCCAGGTGCTGACCGTCTCCTCCCTGACCGGGGAGGGCACGGACGTACTGGCCGCGATCGTCGGCAACGGTACGAGCGTGCTGCTGGGCATCTCGGGCGCCGGGAAGTCCACGCTGGCCAACGCGCTGCTCGGGGCGGAGGTCATGGAGGTCCAGGCGGCCCGCGAGGTCGACGGCAAGGGCCGCCACACGACGACCACCCGCAACCTGCTCGCCCTGCCGGGCGGCGGAGTCCTGATCGACACCCCCGGGCTGCGGGGCGTCGGGCTGTGGGACGCGGAGGCCGGAGTCGGCCAGGTCTTCTCGGAGATCGAGGACTACGCGGCACGCTGCCGCTTCCACGACTGCGCGCACGAGGCGGAGCCGGGGTGCGGGGTGCTGGCCGCGGTGGACTCGGGCGCGCTGTCGGAACGCCGGCTGGAGAGCTACCGCAAGCTGCTGCGGGAGAACCAGCGGATCGTGGCGAAGACGGACGCGCGGCTGCGGGCGGAGCTGCGCCGCGACTGGCGCCTGAAGTCGGCGGAGGGCCGCGTCAATTACGCCGCGAAGCGGGGCGGCCGGGCCTGACCCCCGCCGCAGGGCGCCGCCCGACCCCCAGCCTCGCCGGCGTTTGAGGCGCGGGGTCTGGGGCGGAGCCCCAGGGTGCCGCGCAGCGGCATCTCGGCGGTCACAGCCCCCACGCGTGGACCCGGTCCGGGTGGATGCGGATCACCTCCGGGCTGAAGTGGGGCCCGAGGGTGTGCGGCCCGACCTCGAGGACGGCGTGCCCCCGGATCTCGATGCCGCGCACGCGCCACGGGCGGGTGCTCACCAGGTCGTCCACCACCAGCGCCAGCCGCGGGTTCTGCTGGAGGTTGCGCCACTTCTTCGACGCGCCCATGGCCAGCCCGCCCACCAGGATCGTCCCGTCCTCCTGCGGGAAGAAGCCCACCGGGTTCGCCTGCGGCTGCCCGGCCGCGTCCACCGTGGCCAGCCGGCCCAGGTGCTGGGAGCGGAGGTACGCCAGCTCTGCTTCGCTGAAACCGTTGAAGTCCCTCATGATGCAGAGCCTCGCAGCCCCCGCACCCCACCGCATCGGGCCGTGGACCTAGGCCGCGCCGACTAGGCCCGCAGCCCCGCCGCGTGGGCCTTCTCGTCGGCGTCCGCCAGCCAGAAGTACAGCGGCGGCATCACGAGCTCGATGACCGTCAGCATCACCTGGAACGCATGCGGCCACCCGTGCACCGCGAGCGAAATCAGCCGGCCGACCGCACCCAGCAGGAAGACCGCCGCCAGCCACCTGACCGCGCTCGCCGGGATCGGCGACTGGTGGGCCGCCCAGAGCCAGGCCAGCCCGTAGCCCGCGAAGATCGCGCCGAGGAACCGGTTCAGGCTGTCGAGCGTCGCGCCGGCCGAGCCCGCGCCGGGCACCGCCGCATTCCCCAGGAACACGTGTGCCAGCCCGATCGCCACGCACGCCGCGCCCATCGTCAGTACGAGCCACTTGAGAGTCCTGGCCATGATCCGACCTCCCACCCCTGGTAAGTAGACGTTCGTCTACTAGTAGTGCGCACTAGTGGACGCGTGTCAAGTAAGATGGGTCCGTGCCTCCACGCCGACGACTGACCCCCGACGACCGCCGCGCGCAGCTCCTCGCCGTCGGCGCGCAGCTCTTCGCCCAGCACCCCTACGAGGACGTGCTGATGGAAGACGTCGCCGAGCGGGCCGGTGTCTCACGCGCCCTGCTCTACCGTCACTTCGCCGGGAAGCAGGAGCTCTTCGCCGCCGTGTACCGGCAGGCCTCCGACCGGCTGCTCGAACAGGTGCCGTTCGACCGGCCCGGCGACCTGCTCAGCCAGCTCAACGACGGGCTCGACGTGCACCTCGACTACTTCATCGCGCACCGCAACACGGTCCTCGCGGCGAACCTGGTGCTCGCGGGCGACCCGGTGGTCCAGACGATCATCGACAGCGAGCTGGACGCCCTGCGCACCCGGATCCTCCACATCCTCCCGCTCGCGGACGAATCCGCCCGGGCGGCCGTGGCCGCGGTGCTCAAGAGCTGGCTCGTCTTCGTCCGCGTGCTCTGCCTGGACTGGCTCACCGAGGAGACCTGCACCCGCACCGAGCTGCGCGACACGTGCTCGGGAGCCCTGTTCGGCGCCCTGCGCCCGTTCGTCCCGAACTAGCTACTCCGCCACCACCGCGCCCACCCACGCCCCCACCACCAGCAGGCACGCGAACAGCTCCACCAGCACGCTCGTCCCCACCGCCCGCATCACCGCCCGCACCGAGGCCCACGCCTCGCCGTGGGTGCCGAGGCGGAGCCGTTCGCAGAGGTAGATGCCGCCCACGAAACCGGGCACCGAGCCCAGCACGGGGACCAGTACGAAGCCCAGCAGCGCGCCCGCGCCCGCGAACACCGCCATCCGCCGGGTGACCCCCGCGCCCCGCAGCCGTCGCGGCGGGAGCTGCCACTTCACCACCTGGACCACCAGCAGCAGGGCCGTCGCCGACACCAGCAGGGACCATGCCAGCGCCGACCGCTCGTGCAGCGCCCACCACATCAGCCCCGCCCACACCAGCCAGGTCCCCGGAACGCCGGGCACCAGCACCCCGACCACCCCGAGCAGCAGCACCAGCCCCACCAGGAGCAGCTGAGGCAGATCCATGCTGTTCAGCCTGACCGACCAGGGGCTATCGGGCCACCCAGCCCCGTTCGTAGGCGTGCCAGCCCAGCTGCATCCGGGTCGTGACCCCCGACAGTTCCATCAGGCCCTTCACCCGCCGCTGCACCGTCCGCAGGCCCAGCTCCAGGTGCTTCGCCACGCTCGCGTCCGTCATGCCCGCCAGGAGCAGGGAGAGGATCTCCAGGTCCGTGGAGTCCGGGGAGCCGCCGCCCTCCTCCGCCGAGCCTGCCGCGCCCAGCCGCAGCGGCAGGGACTCCCGCCAGACCGCCTCGAACAGGCCCATGAGGGATTCCAGCAGGCCCGACGCGTGGACGACCAGCGCCGCCGGCTCAGCGCCGCGGGCCGTCAGCGGGACCATGGCCAGCGTCCGGTCCGCGATCACCAGCTTCGTCGGGACCTGCCCCGTCACCCGGACCCGTTCGCCCCGCGCCAGGGCCGTCGACGCCTCCCGGATGCCGCTGGGCGTGGTCAGCACCTCCCGTTCGATGACCACCCGGTAGTCGACCCCGCGCAGGAAGGCCCGCTCCTCCGCCTCGTTGTCCGTGCCCGTCACCACCTGCGGCCGGCCGCTGACCAGCGCGCAGACCTCCTCCACCGCGCCCAGCTGGAGCTGGTGGAAGCGGTGCGCCACCGCGCTCGCGCCCTGCACCACCTCCACCAGGTCGTGCACCGCCGGCTCGGACGCCTCCGCCCGGTACTCCTCCGCCAGCAGCGCCGCCGCCAGCTCCGCCTGCTCCAGCTCGTGCCGCTGCTGGGTGAGCAGCGCCCCCAGCGCGACCCCCGGCGGGGCCGCCACCCACCGGCCCGGGCGGGCCGAGGACTGCGCGGCCAGGCCGTGCCGCTCCAGGTGGCGCAGCGTCCGCTCGGTCTGGGGCACCGGCAGGGTCAGCCGGTGCGCGAGGTCGGGAACCTCCGCCGCCCCCAGTGCCACCAGTGCGCGGTAAGCGGACTCCTGTCCTTCGTCCAGGCCTATAGCACCCAGCAACCCGTCCACCCACCTTTCGACACAGCGCCTGGCGGGAAGCGGCCACGGCGCAAACCCGCCGCGGACATCATCGCCGTACCCCCCGCCTCTCTGTAAAGGTCGTGCCACCGCAGCACCAACATCCGCTGGCCAGAAGCCATTTACGCGGCGGCTTTGCCGCGCAATGCAGCAGTTGGCCGGAATTCACCTGGGGAGAGCGATGCGCCCGATATCGCGTACGGCACTGGGAGCGGCCACCGCGGCCGTCCTGGCCGTCACCGCAGTCGGCCCGTCCACGGCACAGCCGAGCGACGGAGCGCCGGGAGCGGGGAAGAGACCACTCGTCGGGAGCGAGGCGGCCGGAACGCAGCCCACGGCACCCGTCACCGTCACCCTCGTCACCGGTGACCGGATCCTGGTCTCCACCGACGCGGCCGGGCGCACGGCCGCCACCGCGATGCCGCGCGAGGACGGCTCGCAGCCGCTCGTACAGACCCGGCAGTCCGGCAAGGACCTCTACGTCTACCCCGAGGGCGCCGTCAAGGCGCTCGCCGCGGGCAAGGTCGACCACGAGCTCTTCAACGTCACCGGCCTCGTCCGGCAGGGCTACGACGACGCGCACACCAAGAAGCTCCCGCTCATCGCCGTGTACGACGGCTCCGTGAACGTGGCGCGCAGCGCCCCGCCGGCACCCCGCGGCGCGGACCGGAACCTCGTCCTCGGCTCCATCGGCGCGGTCGCGCTCGCCGCCGACAAGGGGCAGGCCGCCGACTTCTGGGCCGACGTCACCGCGGACGGCCGCTCCCGCGCCGCGGGCGGGCTGAAGAAGCTGTGGCTCGACGGCAAGGTCCAGGCGAACCTGGAGCGTTCCACGCAGCAGGTCGCCGCGACCGCCGCCTGGGCCGCCGGATTCGACGGCAAGGGCACCAAGGTCGCCGTCCTCGACACCGGCACCGACCTGGAACACCCCGACCTCAAGGGCCGCGTCGCCGCGTCGAAGAACTTCACCGACTCCGACACCGACGCCGACCGGCAGGGCCACGGCACCCACACCATCTCCACCGTCGGCGGCTCCGGAGCCGAGAGCGGCGGCGCCAAGAAGGGCGTGGCCCCCGGCGCCGAACTGCTCAGCGGCAAGGTCCTCAACGACGGCGGCTACGGCCTCGACTCGTGGATCATCGCCGGCATGGAGTGGGCCGTCGAGTCCAAGGCCGACGTGGTCTCCATGAGCCTGGGCGACCCCTCCCAGACCGCCTGCGACGACCCGCTCGCCGCCGCCGCGGAGAAGCTCTCCCAGCAGGGCCCCCTGTTCGTGATCGCCGCGGGCAACTCCGGCCCCGGCAACAACACGGTCTCCTCGCCCGGTTGCGCCGCGAGCGTGCTGACCGTCGGCGCCGTCGACCGCGACGACAAGACGGCCTCCTTCTCCAGCCGCGGCCCGGCCGGACTCCAGCACACCCTCAAGCCCGAGATCGCCGCCCCCGGCGTCGGGATCTCCGCCGCCAACGCGGGCGGCCGCGGGGTGTACGCGTACCAGTCCATGTCCGGTACCTCGATGGCCACCCCGCACGTCGCGGGCGCCGCCGCCATCGTCAAGCAGCGCCACCCCGACTGGACCGCCCAGCAGATCAAGGCCGCCCTCATCGGTTCCGCCGACACCGGTGTCCCGGGTGACGTACGGGAGACCGGCGGCGGCCGCCTCGACGTCAAGGCCGCCATCGACACCACCGTCACGAGCGCGCCCGCCGTCCAGGGCGGCGCGTACAACTGGCCGCAGGACCGCAGCGACCGCCGAAGCGTCGAGGTCCCGTACACCAACCTCGGCCAGACCCCCGTCACGCTGGACCTCGCCGTCGAGAAGGTCACCGGCAACGACGGCTCGGCCGTCCGCAGCCAGGTCGCCCGCCTCGACCGGCGCACCCTGACCGTCCCGGCCGGAGCCACCGTCACCGTGCCCCTCGCCCTCGACCCGGCCGCGAAGCTGGAACGCTCCCAGTACGGGGACGTCACCGGCCGCGTCGTCGCCACGGCCAACGGCGTACGCGTCTCCACCCCCTTCTCCCTCTACGTCGAGCCCGAGACGGTCACCCTCCGCGTCAAGCTCGTCGACCGCGCGGGCAACCCGGCCGCCGGCCCGTCCTCCCTGGACGTCATCGGCACCGACGACGCCACCGGGGAACGCCGCTTCAACGAGGGCTCCGTCGACCAGGTCTACCGGGTCCGCCCGGGCAAGTACTTCCTCTCCGCCTTCGTCGGCACCCCCGACGCGGGCGAGGGCGCCACGCTGATCGACTCCCTCACGTACCTCGGCCGTCCCCAGGCCGAGGTCAAGAAGGACACGACCATCGTGCTCGACGCCCGCAAGGCCGGACGCCTCGCCATCGAGGCCGACAAGCCGCTGGAGAACCGCAACACCACCCTCGGCTTCGCCCGCAGCTGGGACGACGCCTGGCTGCACGCGGGCACGGCGGCCGGCGGCCGCACCATCCGCGGCTTCTACGCCTCGGTCGAAGGCCGCGCCACGGACGGCGAGTTCGAGTTCGGCAGCTACTGGCGGGCGGGCGCGCCGCTGGTCTCCGAGCTGAAGGCCGTCGGCGGTCCGGTCCTGCACCCGATCACCGCGTCCACCGGCAGCGACAACCTCGACGGAACCGGCAGCGCCCGGCTCGTCGACGCGGGCGCCGGTACCCCCGAGGAGCTCGCCGCGGCAGGAGCCAAGGACGCGGTCGTGCTCATCAAGGCGATCGACGGGTCGCTGTACGAGGTCGCGCAGAACGCGAAGGCCGCGGGCGCCAAGGCGGTGCTCGCCTACCGCGAGACCCCCGGCCGCTGGGTCGGCTTCACCGGCTACGCGGGCGGCTCGCTGCCCGCCATGTCCATCGAGTCCGCCGAAGCCAAGGCGCTCCTGGAGCGGCTGGCGGCCGGCCCGGTCACCCTGGCCTGGAAGGCAACGGCGAAGAGCCCCTACGTCTACAACCTGGCGTTCCCGGAGACGGGCGAAGTCCGCGGCGGCAAGACCCACCGGGTGCGCGACCGCGACCTCGGCCAGGTCGAGTCCAGTTACCACTCCATGGGCGTGGCCGCCGACTTCATCGACCTGGCCGGTGCGTACCGGCCGATCGGCGCGGCGGTCTACTTCGGCGGCATCGAGACGGTCGCGACCCCGGGCAGGCGCACGGAGTTCTACTCGGCCGGGGACACCGCCTGGGACCAGCTGCTCTCCAGCAGCTTCCCGTGGGGCGAGTTCATGGTCGGCGAGCAGCGCGCGTACACCAAGGGCCAAAAGACGAACGCCACTTGGTACGACGGAATCACCGGCCCCGTCGCCCCGCGCGACCCCTCGGGCAAGGAGGTCCTCGCCGCCGAGCGGCAGGGCAACCTGATCGGCTTCGCCTCCGCCATGTGGGGCGACAGCAGCCACGCGGCGCAGCCGGGCTCGTTCGGTGACATCGGAGGCCTCCAGCTCAAGCGGAACGGCGAGGTCATCGGGGACAGCTGGTACCCGTTCGGAGTCTTCGAGGTCCCGGCGGACTCGGCCCGCTACGAACTCACCCAGGCCATAGAGAAGATCGGCCCCCCGGCCCGCGTCTGGCAGCGGTCCACCGCGGTGACCACCACGTGGGCCTTCACCTCGAAGCTCGACTCCACCGCCTACTCGCAGGGCCTGCCGATCCTCTTCCCGAGGTACGAGGCCCCGCTGGACGGGCTGAAGACCCTCGCCGCGGCGAACGGCCAGAGCATCGGCCTCAGCGTCACCGGCCACGCGGGCTACGCCCCGGGCGCGCTGACGTCGGCGAAGCTCTCCTATTCCTACGACGGTGAGAACTGGACGGAGGCGAAGATCGTTGACCACGGCGGCGCGTGGACCGCGGTGGTCGACCACGCCGGTGCCTCCGGCAAGCAGGTTTCGCTGAAGGTCGAACTGACCGACGCGAACGGGGCCTCCGTCACCCAGACGGTCGGACGGGCGTACGACGTCCGCTAGTTCGGGCGGGGTCCACCGGGCGGCGGCCCGGTGGACCCTTTTCCGCATTCGGCGTTTTCCGCTCGCGCGGTAGGCCGAGAATGAATTCATGAGTCAGCAGGGCGCGGGCGCCGACGACTGGTGGCAGAAACTGTACGAGGACCCGGACGCGGTCCCGGAAGCCGACCCGGGGGACACCCTGGACACCCGCTTCCACACCGCGTCGTCCCTCACGACCGACCCGTCTCCGCCGGACCCCGCCGCCTCGCCCGGTCGGGGACGGGTGGGCGGTGGGGCGTCCCCGCAGGACGCCGAACTGGGCCACCCTCGGCCCTCCGACCCCTCGCCGCGTTCGGCGTCCGAGGAGACGCCCCGGCGACCGCCCGGCCCCGGCGAAGCCACCCCGGCCGCGCCGCAGCCCCCCGCGCAGGCCCAGCCGTGGGAGCCGCCGGCCCCGGAGCAGCCTCCGCTCCCCGGCCCGCGCCCGCGCCCGGACCCGCGCCCGGACCCGGCCCGACAGGCCGGTCCGGGGGCGCCCGTACCGCCGCCGCCCCCGGCGCCCCCGTGGGGCCCGGGCCCGTCCGAGCCCGAGCAGCCCCCGCGCCCGGCGCCGCCGGAGCCCGTCGCCCTGCCGTGGGAAGCGGCCACGCCGGAGCCGTCCCCCGAGGCGAGGCCGCCCGCCCCGACGGCACGCCCCCCGCACGGGCTCGTGCCGGGGCCCCGCCCGGCGCCCGAGCCGGCGAACGCGGCCGAGACCCCGCTGCCGCCCGTACCGCCCCCGGTACCACCGCCCCCGCCCCTGAGGGACCCGCGGGCCGGCGGGGTCACCGGCTACGCGCTCGGCGACGTGGCCGTGCCGGCCTGGCGCGAGGACGACCGGACCGCGGAGGTTCCCGCACCGGAGGCGGCGGGGGAGCGGCCCGAGGTCCGGCACCTCGGGGACCGCGCGCCCACCTACGCGGCGGAGCCCGGCGCGCTGCCCGCCGCCGACCCGGCCGCGCTCGACGACCTGACCCCCGACACCGTCCTGGAGGGGGCCCGCTACGGCACCTACACCCTGCGCGCCGCCTCCCTGCGCGGGGACTCCGCCCGCTTCCGCGGCGAGGCCCGCCGGGACTTCCTGCTCACCGCCCGCTTCGGCGCCGGCGACGACGCCCTGGTGATGGTGGTCCTCGCCGGCGGCGACCGCGCCGCCCCCGGGGCCCCGGCGGCCGCCGCCGAGCTGTGCCGCACCGTCGCCGCGGCCGTCGGGCGCAGCCAGGAGCGGCTCGCCGACGACATCCGCTCCGGCCGCCGCGACGCGCTCCGCTCGGGCCTCCAACGGCTCACCGACCGCGGCTACGGCCGCCTCCGCGCCCGCGCCGCCGAACTCGGCCTCGCCGAGGAGGCGTACACCGCCGGGCTGCGCGCACTGCTGCTCCCGGTGGACCCGGAGTGCCGGACCAGGGTGTGCTTCGGGTCCGGCGCCGGCGGCCTGTTCCGGCTCCGGTCGGGCGCGTGGCAGGACCTGGAGCCCTACGAAGGGGCGGCAGAGGGCGACTTCCGGTTCCGGGCTTCCGTGGCCCGGCCGGGGGACACCCTCCTGGTCTGCTCCGGCGGCCTGGCCGAGCCCATGCGGGAGGAGGCCCTGCTCTCCGCCGAGCTGGCCGCGCGCTGGGCCGACCCGGAACCCCCCGGCCTGGCGGCCTTCCTCGCGGACACCCAGCTCCGCCTCAAGGGCTACGCCGACGACCGGACGGCCGCCGCGGTCTGGGAGGCGTAACAGGTACGCGCAACAGGCGCGATCCCGCGGAACGTGCATGGATGGAAGGCGCACCCGGCAGAGCCGAACCGGCAGAGCCGAACCGGAAGGGGCGCCCCATCCATGGCGAAACAGAACGTGGCGGAGCAGTTCGTGGACATCCTCGTGCGCGCGGGGGTCCGCCGCATGTACGGAGTCGTCGGCGACAGCTTGAACCCGATCGTCGACGCGATCCGCCGAACGGGTGAGATCGAATGGATCGGTGTCCGCCACGAGGAGACGGCCGCCTTCGCGGCGGGCGCGGAGGCCCAGATCACCGGCCGCCTCGCCGCCTGCGCGGGCTCCTGCGGTCCGGGCAACCTGCACCTGATCAACGGGCTGTACGACGCCCACCGCTCGATGGCCCCGGTCCTCGCGCTCGCCTCGCAGATCCCCTCCAGCGAGATCGGCCTCGGCTACTTCCAGGAGACGCACCCCGTGGAGCTCTTCCGCGAGTGCAGCCACTACAGCGAGCTGATCTCCAATCCGCGCCAGATGCCCCGGCTGCTGCAGACCGCAGTCCAGCACGCCATCGGCCGCAGCGGCGTCAGCGTGGTCGCGCTGCCGGGGGACATCGCCTCCCTGCCGGCCCCCGAGAAGCCGGCCGAGCACGCGCTCGTCACCGCCCGGCCGACCGTGCGCCCCGGTGACGGCGAGATCGAGAAACTGGTCCGGCTGGTCGACGAGGCCGACAAGGTCACCCTCTTCTGCGGCAGCGGCACGGCCGGGGCGCACGCCGAGGTGATGGAGTTCGCGGGCCGGATCAAGGCACCCGTCGGGCACGCCCTGCGCGGCAAGGAGTGGATCCAGTACGAGAATCCGTACGACGTCGGCATGAGCGGGCTGCTCGGCTACGGCGCGGCCTACGAGGCCACCCACGAGTGCGATCTGCTGATCCTGCTCGGCACGGACTTCCCGTACAACGCCTTCCTCCCCGACGACGTGAAGATCGTCCAGGTGGACATCCGGCCCGAACACCTGGGCCGACGTTCCAAGCTGGACCTCGCGGTGTGGGGGGACGTACGGGAGACCCTGCGCGCCCTGAACAGCAGGGTGAAGGCCAAGACGGACCGCCGGTTCCTGGACCGGATGCTGAAGAAGCACGCGGACGCCCTGGAGGGGGTGGTCAAGGCCTACACGCGCAAGGTGGAGAAGCACACCCCGATCCACCCGGAGTACGTGGCGTCCGTGCTCGACGAACTGGCCGACGAAGATGCGGTGTTCACCGTCGATACGGGCATGTGCAACGTGTGGGCGGCGCGCTATCTTTCGCCGAACGGCAAGCGGCGCATCATCGGCTCGTTCAGCCACGGCTCGATGGCCAACGCACTGCCGCAGGCGATCGGCGCGCAGTTCACCGACCGCGGCCGTCAAGTGGTGTCGATGTCGGGCGACGGCGGTTTCTCCATGCTGATGGGAGATTTCCTCACCCTCGTGCAGTACGACCTGCCCGTCAAAGTGGTCCTGTTCAACAACTCGTCCCTCAGCATGGTCGAGTTGGAAATGCTGGTTTCCGGCCTTCCTTCGTACGGAACGACGAACAGGAATCCGGACTTCGCCGCGATCGCCCGCGCGGCGGGTGCGTACGGCGTCCGCGTGGAGAAGCCCAAGCAGCTCACAGGGGCTTTGAAGGATGCTTTCCGGCACAAGGGACCCGCCCTGGTGGACGTGGTCACCGACCCCAACGCCCTGTCGATTCCGCCGAGGATCAGCGCGGAAATGGTGACCGGTTTCGCACTTTCCGCCAGCAAGATCGTCCTCGACGGCGGGGTGGGCCGGATGATCCAGATGGCTCGATCCAACCTCCGCAACGTGCCCCGTCCGTGAGCCGGTATGAGTGCGGACCGGTCCGGGGGGCATGCATCCCGTAGACCTGTTCGACAAGCTGCTCTTTTTCGGAGACACGACGCGGGAGGGACATCGCCGTGCGGGTGGGGGCGAAGACCGGGAAGATGTGGCGGAGAGGGAGGCCGGTGCCGCGCGAACCGTCCGGCCCGGACGGGGCGGCGGCGATGGACGGGCCGGGCATCAGCCGGAGCGTGCGCCGGGCAGACCTGAAGGCGGTGGGCGAAATCCGCCGGGCCCTGCGGGAGTTGATGCGCCACCGGTGCGGGACGGACGCCGCCGAGGTGGCCGAGCTGCTGATCACCGAGCTCGTCACCAATGCCCTCGTCCACACCGAGGAGGGGGCGGAGGTGTCCGCGAGTCTCGCCGCCGACCGGTTACGGGTGGAGGTCCGGGACTTCGCCGGCAAGCGGCCCCGGCCGTACGTACCGACCGCCGACGACGGTACGCACGGCCGGGGACTGCTGCTGGTGCAGGCGCTCGCCGACGACTGGGGCGTGGCCGCCCCGGACCTCGGCCGCGGCAAGGTGGTGTGGTTCGAGCTGGAGCGCGGGCACGAGGTGGGGCCCGCCTGAACGGGCGGGCCCCACGGGGCCGATCGGTGAGCGACGGACGGGCGGACCGGTCAGCCGAACTGCTGCTCCAGGTCCTTCAGTTTGCGCTCCAGGGAGTCGAGCCGGGGGATGGTCTGGGTGTCGTCCTCGGCGGTGAGGTCCACCGTCCGGGGGCCGGTCACCTCAGCGGACCCCGTTCGGCCGACGGCCTGCAGGGAGGGCCGGCCGGGGGCCCCTCCCAGGGGCAGCTGGGAGAGCTGGGGCAGCTGTCCGGATTCCACTATGGCCGGCTCCGCGCCGACCGGCGCGGAGCCAGCTCCCTGCGTGAGCTCCGGAAGTTCGACCTGGCGGCCGCGCGACCGCCCGAACGCCCGGTTCTGCCGGCCCAGCGCCTTGATGCGCGCCCGGTCCAGCCGGTTCTGGTCGCGCCTGCGGTGCCGGTCCTGCTCCCTCTCCCGCTTGTCCTCGCGCACCTCGTCCACGGCCTCGTCGAGGGTGCGCACCCCCTCCAGCAGCATGAGGGACCACGCGCCGAAGGTCTCCCGGGGCGCCCGCAGCCAGCGGACCATCCGGATCTGCGGCAACGGCCGGGGGATCAGGCCCTGTTCGCGCAGTGCCGCGCGGCGGGTCTGCTTGAGGGCCCGGTCGAAGAGGACGGCCGCCGAGAGGGACATCCCGGCGAAGAACTGCGGAGCGCCGTCGTGGCCCATGCCGCGCGGGGCGTGCACCCAGTTGAACCAGGCGGCCGCGCCCGCGAACAGCCAGACCAGCATGCGCGAGCCGAGGGCCGCGTCGCCGTGGCTGGCCTCGCGGACGGCGAGCACCGAGCAGAACATGGCGGCGCCGTCGAGCCCGAAGGGCACCAGGTACTCCCAGCCCCCGGAGAGGTTGAGGTTCTGCCGGCCGAAGCCGACCAGCCCGTGGAAGGACAGCGCGGCGGCGACCGCCGCGCAGCAGAAGAGCAGGACGTACGAAGCGGTCCCGTAGACGGCCTCCTTGCGCCGGCGCCGTTCCTCGCTGCGCTCCCAGCTGTCGTCGGCCGCGGCCTTCTCGCTCTCGCGCCTGCCCCGGGCCAGTACCGCAACTGCCGCAAGTACGCCCAGGATCAGCAGGCTGCCGGGCAGCAGCCAGTCCAGCGATATGTCGGTCAGTCTCATGCGGATGTCCTTGCCTCGCGTCTGCGGCCGTGCGGCTTTCCGGGCGCCATAGTGGCGCAGCGGGTCCGCCGCGCACGCGGGTTTCGGGGCAAGTGGACGCCATCGGGGGGCGGGGCCCGCCGGATAGGGTGTTGTGGCTCGAACTGGCGGCCGTACGGGCTGGGTTGAGTTCGATTACGGTCAGTCGGAAGGGTGGGTTCGTGCGGCGGCAGCCGTGAGCCGGGCGATCCGGTCGGTGTCACAGGTGCGCGGGCAGGTGACACAGGTGTCGTCCGGGCGGATGGTGTAGAAGAAGCAGCAGCCGGCCCGGTCCCGGGTGGCCAGCTCCTCGCCGGCCGGGCCGGAGAGGGTGCGGAATCCCGCGGTCCCGGTGTAGGGGGCGGTGGCGCCCGGCAGCAGCGCCTCCAGCTCGGCCACGGCGCGCTGCTCCTCGCCGATCCCGGGCAGGCTCGCGACGTACCAGAGGCTCTCGACGACCTCGTCGGTGACCATGCCCCACAGGGCGCGGCGGCCGCGCCGCATGCGCGGGCCGAAACCTTCCAGCACGGGCCCAAGGTGCTCGGCGACCGCCGCCCGCACCTCGGCGCGCAGCGCCTCCTCGTCGGGCACGACCCGGGCTCCGGGGAGAGCGGCCGCCGGGTCGCCGGGAAGGCACACGAAGGTCTCGACCCGTACGGACATCCGGCCGAGGGTGCGGTGGAAGGCCACCATGTCCGCACGGAGCCGGGGGACCCGCCGGTGCAGGAACCACGGCAGGGTGATCAGCAGGCAGAGCGGCCACGCGTACCGGTGCAGTCCGAAGCCCGCCACCACGTCGGGGCGGGCCTTGTGGCCGTAGTCCCGGAGGACCTGGGCCTCGTCCCAGGCGAGGAAGGCGTCCAGGGCCGCCCCGCCGGCCGCGAGCTCGTCCGCGCCGACCCATCCCGCACCGCGGGGGACGGGTTCGTGCGCGGGCCGCTCGATGACGCCGAGCCCGCCGTAAGCCTCGGTCAGCCGGGCGTAGGCATCCGCCACCGGAGAGCCGACCGGGGCGGGTGCGGAGGTGCTGGCGGACGTGAGGGCCATGACGGACCACCGAATCACACGATCGTTAGAAGGTTAGCCTTACCTTACCCGATTGCGGGGTTCTGTATCACCTTGTGGGACGTCGCATATTCTCTGGGCACCATCGAGATGAGCGAGCGAGACGAGTGGGGAGGACCGGGTGCCGGAGATTCCGTCGATCCCGGCGCAGAAGACCGCGGGGAAGGTGCTGCGCCATTCGGTGCGCGGGCAGGTCCTCGACGCGCTGCGCGCCGCGCTGGTCGACGGCGAGCTGGCGCCGGGGGAGATCTACTCGGGCCCGGCCCTGGGGGAGCGCTTCGGGGTCTCGGCGACCCCCGTGCGGGAGGCGATGCAGCAGCTGGCCCTGGAGGGCGCGGTGGAATGCCTCCCCAACCGGGGCTTCCGGGTCCTGTCGCGGACCCCGCGCGAACGGGCGGAGCTGGCGGAGGTACGGGGCCTGCTGGAGGTCCCCGTCATGCTGCGGCTCGCCCGCACCGTGCCGGCGGCCGAATGGGAGGCCCTGCGCCCAGCGGCGGCCGCCACCGCGGAGGCGGCGGCCGCGGGGGACCTGCCGGCCTACGCGGAGGCGGACCGGGCCTTCCACCGCGAGGTGCTCTCCCTCGCGGGCAACGCCCAGCTGGTGACGGTGGCCGAGGAACTCCACCGGCGAGCGCAATGGCCCCTCCCGGGGGCCCCGCGGGTCCGTCCGGCCGATCTGATCGCGGACGCGGCCGAACACACCGCCCTCCTGGAATCCCTGATCGCCGGTGACCTCCCGGTGGTGGAATCCCTGGTCCGCGAACACTTCGCCGGATCCTGAGGGCGCGGCTCAAAGACCCGGGGCTCCGCCCCGGACCCCGTGCCTCAAACGCCGGCGAGGCTGAAAGACCAGCCCCTCCGGCGTTTGAGGAGCGGGGTCCGGGGCGGAGCCCCGGCAGCGGTGCCGCACAGGAGGGCGTCGGAGCTACCCCGCAGGGGCAGGGGCAGGGGCGGGGGTCGGGTGGAGCTGGTCCGCCAGCCAGGTGGGGATGCCGCCCAGGAGGTGGAACAGCCGGCGCGCCTCCGCGCGCAGACGGGCCGCCTCGGGCTCCGGCTCGGCCTCGGCCAGGGCGGCCAGCGCCGGGGCCGTGCCGACCAGGAAGCCCAGCTCCTCCCGGATCCGGAGGGACTCCACGAAGCCCTTGCGGGCCTCCGCGACCTCCCCGTCCCGCAGGGCCAGCGCAGCCAGATGGCGCCACGTGAAGGACAGCAGCAGCGTGTCCCCGTGCGTCTCCGCCCCCGCGTGCGCCCTCCGGTACGCCGGCCGGGCCGACTGCGGGGCGTCCGCCAGGTGCTCGGCGACCAGCCCCCGGCGGAAGTCCAGCAGCGGGCGGGTCCGGGACTCCGGGGACAGCAGCGCCGCCGCCCGGCCCAGCGCGGAGCGGGCCTCGTCGGCCCGGTCCCGTACGCCCAGCACGGTCGCCGCGTACGCCAGCTGGCCCCGCTCGCAGGCCGCCGCGCCCCGGTCGTCGTCGTCCTGGGCCACCGCCTCGGCGACGCGCAGCGCGTCCTCCGCCTCGGCCCAGCCCTGCCCCGTGAACAGGCACCGCTCGACCAGCAGCGCGGTCCGCTGTACGGCGGCCCCCGCATTCCCCACGTGCGGCGTCAGCAGAGCCGCCGCGTCGGTCCAACAGCCGCGCGAACGCAGCCGCCATATCGCCCGCTGGAGGGGGTCTTCTCCCCCCGTAGATCCGGCACCGGACATGGCGGTATCCGCCACATTGCCCTCCCCAAAGCAACCGAGCAGCAACCAAGCAGCACGTCGTCGAGCCCTGGGGCGAAATGAGAGCACGGATCTGCGGCTTCGGCCAAGGGGTCGGGTGAACTCTTTCACAAAGTCCGGACACCTCGTCAGTCGCCCCTGCCCGGCGGACAGGGCAGGAGCGGCCGTGATTCCTCAGCTCATGCGCAGTGCCAGGAAGAAGTCCAGCTTGTCCTCCAGCCGGGAAAGATCGCGCGCCGTCAACTGCTCGATTCGCCCGACCCGGTAACGCAGCGTGTTGACGTGCAGGTGCAGCCGCGTCGCGCAGCGGGTCCAGGAACCGTCGCAGTCCAAGAACGCCTCCAGCGTCGGGATGAGCTCCGCCCGGTGGCGCCGGTCGTAGTCGCGCAGCGGGTCCAGCAGCCGGGCCGTGAAGGCGCGCCGCACGTCGTCCGGCACGAACGGCAGCAGCAGGACGTGCGAGGCCAGCTCGTGGTGGCCGGCCGCGCAGACCCGCCCCGGGCGGGCCGCGGCGACCCGGCGGGCGTGCCGGGCCTCCTCCAGCGCCCCGCGCAGCCCCTCGGCGGAGTGCACGGCCGCGCTGACGCCCAGGGTGAGCCGGCCGTCGTCGGACAGGCCGGCCTGCAGCGGGTCCCGTACGGCGGCGAGCAGCTCGTCGGCGTGCAGGGCCGTGTCCGGGCTCCTGTCCTCCCCGAGGTCCCCGGGCACCGAGGGCAGCGGCACCAGCGCGATGGCCTCGTCACCCGCATGGGCCACCGCGATCCGGTCGGAAGGCTCCGGCCCCGAGACGGACGGGTCGACGAGGATCTCCTCCAGCAGCGACTGGGCCACCGGGCCGCCGGGGATGTCCCCGCCGTCCCAGTCCACCCGGGCCACCACGACCTGCCAGTGCGGGGCGCCGCCCACGCCGGGCAGCAGCACGGGGGCCGCCACCCGCAGACGGGCCGCGATCTCGGCGGGCGGAGCACCCGTCTGGACCAGTTCGAGGACCTCCTGTGCGAGGCGGCGGCGCACCGTCCGGGCGGCGTCGCGCCGGTCCCGCTCCACGGCGATCAGCTGGGTGACGCCCTGGAGCAGGTCGAGGCGCTCGGCGGGCCAGTCGCCCGCGTCCGCCTCCACCGCCAGCAGCCAGTCCGACAGCACGCTCTCGCGCACGTCCCGCGGGGCCGGGCCGGTGGCGCCGCGGCCGTGTCCCCTGATCGGGAAGAGCGAGTAGGTAATACCCTGGATGGAGATCCGGTGCGGCCCCCTGCGGCCGGTCCGGACCGCCGCGAGGTGCTCGCTCGCCAGCGCAGCGCAGACCCCCGGCGCCAGTGGTTCGCCGGCCCCGGCGATCTGCCGGCCCGTGGGGGACAGTACCCAGGCCCGGAGATCGAGGTCGGTGGTGAGCAGATCCAGCACCACGTCGGGACCGCCGCCCGCGGGACCCGAGGTCATCAGACGGCGGTGGCGGTCCACCACGGCCGCGAGATCGCCCGCGCGCTCGCCCGAGACCTGCCGCACCACGTACTCGGTGATCGTGGCGAATGCAACGCTCTCGTTCACCGCGAACAGCGGCAGGCGGTTGCGGATGCAGGCCGAGACCAGATCGTCCGGGATGTCGCCCAGCTCCGCCTCGCCCGCGGCGAGCCCCGCCACGCCGGCACCTGCGAGGATTCGTACGAAAGGCTCGGAGTCGGCCGAATTCCGTCTCCATGCCAGGCCGGTGAGGACGAGTTCACCCCCCGAGAGGTACCGGCTGGGATCTCGTAGGTCGGTCGTCATGACCCCGCGGACCGTCCGGTCGAGTTCTTCCTCGCCGCCCAGCAGCCGCAGCCCCAGCGCCTCGGTTTCCAGCAGTGCGCGCAGCCGCATGATGTCGCCGCCGATCTGTCTCGAATGTTGCCGTTGGAAATCGGGCAGGTCATCGCATCCTGCCTTTCATACGAATCTACAAGACGAGGGAGGCCCTCAGCCAACTCCTTCATGGTTTCGGTGACTGCACCCGGGGGACAGGGGGCCGGTGTACTGAGTCCACACCGCGTTAACAGCACGTGAACGACCAGTCGAGGGCCCCACGGCCTCCTGGCTTGAAGTGAACGGCCCGAATCAGAAGAGAGCCAGACATGGACTTCCTTCGCCCCGCCAGCTGGGAGGAGGCGCTCGCCGCTAAGGCCGAGTTCCCCACCGCTGTGCCGATTGCGGGTGGTACCGACGTGATGGTGGAGATCAACTTCGATCACCGCCAGCCGGAGTACCTGTTGGACCTCAACCGCATCGCTCTGCTGCGGGACTGGGAGGTCGGTGCTGACGTGGTGCGCCTCGGCGCTTCCGTTACGTACACCCAGATCATGGAGAACCTCCGCACGGAGCTGCCCGGTCTCGCGCTCGCCTCGCACACGGTCGCGTCCCCGCAGATCCGCAACCGCGGCGGTGTCGGCGGCAACCTCGGTTGCGCCTCCCCGGCCGGCGACTCCCACCCCGCGCTGCTCGCGGCGGGTGCGGAGGTCGAGGTGGAGTCCGTCCGCGGCTCGCGCCTGATCCCGATCGACGAGTTCTACACCGGCGTGAAGCGCAACGCGCTCGCCGCCGACGAGCTCATCAAGTCCATCCACATCAAGAAGGCGGACGGCCCCCAGCAGTACTCCAAGGTCGGCTCGCGCAACGCGATGGTCATCGCCGTCTGCGCCTTCGGCCTGGCGCTGCACCCCGAGACGCGCACGGTCCGCACCGGCATCGGTTCGGCCGCGCCCACCCCGATCCGGGCGAAGACCGCCGAGGAGTTCCTGAACGCCGCGCTCGAAGAGGGTGGCTTCTGGGACTCGGGCAAGGTCATCACCCCGTCGATCGCCAAGCAGTTCGGCGACCTCGCCTCCGGCGCGGCCAACCCGATCGACGACGTCCGCGGCACGGCGAAGTACCGCCGCCACGCGGTCGGCATCATGGCTCGCCGCCAGCTCGTCTGGACCTGGGAGCAGTACCGCGGTGCCGGCAACGGCCGCACGCTTGAAGGGGCGGCGTAACCATGCGCGTCAATTTCACTGTCAACGGTCGTCCGCAGGAAGCCGACGACGTGTGGGAGGGCGAGTCCCTTCTCTACGTGCTGCGTGAGCGCCTGGGCCTGCCCGGTTCGAAGAACGCGTGCGAGCAGGGCGAGTGCGGCTCCTGCACCGTCCGTCTCGACGGCGTGCCGGTCTGTTCCTGTCTGGTCGCGGCCGGTCAGGTCGAGGGCCGCGACGTCGTGACCGTCGAGGGCCTGGCGGAGTTCGCCAAGCAGCGCGAGCAGCACGGCCACGGCGGTGCCTGCGACACCGGCGGCGGCTGCGGCAGCACGGGCGTGTCCCTGGACGAGGCCAAGAAGTGGCAGGCCAGGCCGGGTGACTCGCAGACCGGCGAGGGCGTCGAGCTCTCCAACATCCAGCAGGCGTTCATCGACGCCGGCGCCGTCCAGTGCGGTTTCTGCACCCCGGGCCTCCTGGTCCAGGCGGACGCGCTCCTGGAGGAGAACCCCTCGCCGTCCGACCAGGACATCCGTGAGGCCCTGTCCGGCAACCTCTGCCGCTGTACGGGCTACGAGAAGATCCTCGACGCGGTCCGCCTCGCGGCCGCTCGTCAGTCAGAGGCGGTCTGACCATGGCCCAGAACACGCGCACGGTCGGCACGCCGACCAACGTCACGCAGAAGCACACCAAGGGCGGGATCGGCGAGTCCGTCCTGCGCCCGGACGGCACCCTCAAGGTGACCGGTGAGTTCGCGTACTCCTCGGACATGTGGCACGAGGACATGCTGTGGGGCCAGACCCTGCGCAGCACCGTCGCCCACGCCGAGATCGTCTCGATCGACATCTCCGAGGCCCTGGCGATGCCGGGTGTCTACTCGGTCCTGACCTACGACGACCTGCCGGCCGAGATGAAGAACTACGGCCTGGAGATCCAGGACACCCCGGTTCTCGCCAACGGCCGGGTGCGCCACCACGGTGAGCCGGTCGCCCTCGTGGCCGCCGACCACCCGGAGACCGCCCGCCGCGCGGCCGCCAAGATCAAGATCGACTACAAGGAGCTGCCGCTCGTCACGGACGAGGCTTCCGCCCTCGCCCCCGACGCGCCGCTCGTCCACGAGGGCCGCGACGACCACCACGCCGGTCACGTCCCGCACCCGAACATCGTGCACCGCCAGCCGATCATCCGCGGCAACGTGGAAGAGGCCCGCAAGCGCGCCGACGTCATCGTCGAGGGCGAGTACACCTTCGGCATGCAGGACCAGGCCTTCCTCGGCCCGGAGTCCGGTCTGGCCGTGCCGTCCGAGGACGGCGGTGTCGAGCTCTACGTCGCCACCCAGTGGCTGCACTCGGACCTCAAGCAGATCGCCCCCGTCCTCGGTCTCCCCGAGGAGAAGGTGCGCATGACGCTCTCCGGCGTCGGCGGTGCCTTCGGCGGCCGCGAGGACATCTCGATGCAGATCCACGCCTGCCTGCTGGCCCTGGCCACGCAGAAGCCGGTCAAGATCGTCTACAACCGCTTCGAGTCCTTCTTCGGCCACGTGCACCGCCACCCGGCGAAGCTCTACTACGAGCACGGCGCCACCAAGGACGGCAAGCTCACGCACATGAAGTGCAAGATCGTCCTGGACGGCGGCGCCTACGCGTCCGCTTCCCCGGCGGTCGTCGGCAACGCCTCCTCCCTCTCCGTCGGCCCGTACGTCATCGACGACGTCGACATCGAGGCGATCGCGCTCTACACGAACAACCCGCCCTGCGGCGCGATGCGCGGCTTCGGCGCCGTCCAGGCCTGCTTCGCCTACGAGGCCCAGATGGACAAGCTCGCGGCGAAGCTGGGCATGGACCCGGTCGAGTTCCGCCAGCTGAACGCCATGGAACAGGGCACGGTCATGCCGACCGGCCAGGTCGTGGATTCCCCGGCGCCCGTCGCCGAGCTGCTGCGCCGGGTCAAGGCCCGCCCGCTGCCGCCGGAGCGCCAGTGGGAGTCGGCCGGCGAGGGCGCGGACGTCCGCGCGCTGCCCGGCGGCCTCTCCAACACCACCCACGGTGAGGGCGTCGTCCGCGGCGTCGGCTACGCCGTCGGCATCAAGAACGTAGGCTTCTCCGAGGGCTTCGACGACTACTCCACCGCCCGCGTGACCCTCGAGGTCATCAACGGCGAGCCCGTCGCGATGGTCCACACGGCCATGGCGGAGGTCGGACAGGGCGGCATCACCGTCCACACGCAGATCGCCCGTACGGAGCTGGGTGTCACGCAGGTGACCATCCACCCGGCCGACACGCAGGTCGGCTCCGCCGGTTCCACGTCCGCCTCGCGGCAGACGTACATGACCGGTGGCGCCGTGAAGAACACCTGCGAGGCCGTCCGCGAGAAGGTCCTGGAGATCGGCCGGCGCAAGAACGGCTCCTTCCACCCCGCGTGGGCGACGGCCGAGCTGCTGCTCGAAGGCGGAAAGGTCGTCACGGACGGCGGCGAGGTCCTCGCGGACCTGGCCGACATCCTGGAGGGCGAGGAGCCGATCGACATCGAGCTCGAGTACCGTCATGCTCCGACCGAGCCCTTCGACCTGGTCACCGGCCAGGGCAACGGGCACGTCCAGTACACCTTCGCCGCGCACCGCGCGGTCGTCGAGGTGGACACCGAGCTCGGCCTCGTCAAGGTCGTCGAACTGGCCACCGCCCAGGACGTCGGCAAGGCGCTCAACATGCTTTCCGTGGTCGGCCAGATCCAGGGTGGTACCACCCAGGGCCTGGGCGTCGCGATCATGGAGGAGATCATCGTGGATCCGAAGACCGCGAAGGTGCGCAACCCGTCCTTCACGGACTACCTGATCCCGACGATCCTGGACACCCCGACCATCCCGGTCGACGTCCTGGAGCTCGCCGACCCGAAGGCCCCCTACGGCCTGCGCGGTATGGGCGAGGCCCCGACCCTGTCGTCCACACCGGCCGTCCTCGCGGCGATCCGGCAGGCGACGGGACTGGAGCTCAACAAGACGCCGATCCGTCCGGAAGCCCTCACCGGGACCCTCTAGGACGGGGCGTGGTCCAGGGGCCGAGAGGCCCCGGACACCCTTCAGACTTCCGGGCGGTGTGACACGGGAACGTCACACTTGCCAGTCGCACCGCCCGGAGCACCACCGAAGTGCCGCACCGCTCGCGGTCTCTTCACCTGGCAAGTTCTCTGTTACTTGGCAGTACCCCTGCAGAAACACGTAGTACCAGCGGTCACCCCCGCACTACCCGCAGTACACGCAGTGAACATTCGCGTCGCCTCGGGCCGTCACCCCGGGTCGTGCAGCCAACGCAGTTTCCCAAATCCCGCGTCTCCAATCTTCATGCGGGTGCCCCTATGAACCTTGGGAGTTAGGCACCATGACCCAATCGTCTGTGGAGCCCAAGACCAGTGCGGATGAGGCCGGCGACGGCTCTCTGAACCCCGCCGGCCGTTCTTGGCTCGACCGGTATTTTCATATAACGCACCGAGGATCCAACGTCGGTAATGAAGTTCGTGGCGGTATCACGACCTTCATGGCCATGGCGTACATCCTTCTGCTCAACCCCCTGCTGCTCTCCGGCAAGGATGTCGCCGGAGACACGATGAGCCAGAAGGCTCTCATCACGGCCACCGCCTTCGCGGCTGCTCTGACCACGCTCCTCATGGGCTTCATCGGCAAGGTGCCGCTCGCCCTCGCCGCCGGCCTCTCGGTCTCGGGTGTGCTGGCCTCGCAGGTCGCTCCCCAGATGACCTGGCCCCAGGCCATGGGCATGTGTGTGCTCTACGGTGTGGTGATCTGTCTCCTGGTCGTCACCGGCCTCCGTGAGATGATCATGAACGCGATCCCCCTCGCGCTCAAGCACGCCATCACCATGGGCATCGGCCTCTTCGTGGCCATCATCGGTCTCGTCAAGGGCGGCTTCGTCGGCCGCGGCCCGGAGTTCGGTCCGCCGGTCCAGCTCGGTGCCGTCGGTGAGCTCTCCGGCTGGCCCGTCCTGCTCTTCTGCGTGACCCTGCTCACCATCTTCATGCTGCAGGCCCGCAAGGTCCCCGGCGCGATCCTGATCGGCATCGTGGGCGGCACCGTCCTCGCCGCGATCCTGAACGCCGTCGTCGAGATCGACGACAAGGCGTGGAAGAACGGCCCGCCGGTCCTCAACGGCTCCGCCGTCTCGCTGCCCGACTTCTCCCTCTTCGGCGACGTCAGCTTCGGCGGCTGGGGCGATGTCGGCTACATGACGGTCGGCATGATCGTCTTCACCCTGGTGCTCGCGGGCTTCTTCGACGCCATGGCCACCATCATCGGTGTCGGCACCGAGGCCAAGCTCGCCGACGACAAGGGCCGCATGCCGGGTCTGTCGAAGGCCCTGTTCATCGACGGCGCCGGCGGTGCCATCGGTGGCGTCGCGGGTGGCTCCGGCCAGACCGTGTTCGTCGAGTCCGCCACCGGCGTCGGTGAGGGAGCCCGCACAGGCCTCGCCTCCGTCGTCACGGGCCTCTTCTTCGCTGCCTGCCTCTTCTTCACCCCGATCACCCAGGTGGTCCCGGGTGAGGTCGCCTCCGCGGCCCTGGTCGTCATCGGCGCGATGATGATGCAGAACGCCCGCCACGTGGACTGGGCCGACGCCGCGACCGCGATCCCGGTCTTCCTGACCGTCGTGATCATGCCGTTCACCTACTCGATCACGGCCGGCGTCGCCGCCGGTGTGATCGCCTGGGTCGCCATCAAGGTGGCACAGGGCAAGGCTCGGGAGATCGGTGCCTTCATGTGGGCGCTGACCGCGATCTTCGTGGTCTTCTTCGCCCTGAACCCGATCGAGGGCTGGCTCGGGGTCCACTGACCCGGCCGGACCTGATCGGTCCGTACGAAGAGCCGCACCCTCCACGTATCCGATACTGGATACCGAACCTGTCCGAGGAGGCCTCCATGCTGGACATCGCCGCAGATTTGAACCGGTGGGTCGAGCAGGGGCGTGACTTCGCGGTCGCCACGGTCGTGGCGGTCGGCGGAAGCGCCCCGAGGCAGCCCGGGGCCGCACTCGCCGTAGACGGCGAGGGCACGGCCATCGGCTCGGTCTCCGGTGGATGCGTGGAGGGTGCGGTGTACGAGCTGTGCCGGCAGGCGCTCGAGGACGGCGAGACCGTCCGGGAGCGCTTCGGCTACAGCGACGACGATGCTTTCGCCGTGGGTCTGACCTGCGGCGGGATCATCGACATACTCGTCACCCCGGTCCCCGTGGGGTCTCCCGACCGGGCGGTGTTCGCGGCAGCCCTGGCCGCCGCCGCCTCCGGTGAGGCCGCCGCGGTGGCCCGGATCGCGGACGGTCCTGCCGAGCTGATGGGCAGGGCCGTCCTCGTCCGTTCCGAAGGCGCCCACGAGGGCGGCTTCGGCGGACACCCCGAGCTGGACCGCACCATCGCCGGAGAGGCCCGCGCCATGCTCGACGCCGGCAAGACCGGCGTGCTGGAGATCGGCGCCGACGGCCGGCTCTGCGGAGAGCCGCTCAAGGTGCTGGTCGAGTCCAGCGTCCCGCCCCCGCGCATGATCGTCTTCGGTGCCATCGACTTCGCCTCCGCCCTCGTGCGGATCGGCAAGTTCCTCGGCTACCGGGTGACCGTCTGCGACGCACGGCCGGTCTTCGCGACGAGGACCCGCTTCCCCGAAGCGGACGAGATCGTCGTCGACTGGCCGCACCGCTACCTGGAGGGCACGGACGTGGACGGCCGGACCGTCCTGTGCGTGCTGACCCACGACGCCAAGTTCGACGTCCCGCTCCTCGAACTGGCCCTCCGGCTTCCCGTCGCGTACGTCGGAGCCATGGGCTCCCGCCGCACCCACGAGGACCGCAACAGGCGGCTCCGCGAGGTCGGCGTGACCGAGCTCGAACTGGCCCGGCTGCACTCCCCGATCGGCCTGGACCTCGGCGCCCGCTCCCCGGAGGAGACCGCGCTGTCCATCGCCGCGGAGATCGTCGCCAACCGGCGCGGCGGCACCGGCGTGACCCTGACCGGCGCGCACATCCCGATCCACCCCGACGTGGCGAACACCCCGCTGGACCGGATCGGCTCCGTGGCGTGAAGAACTGACCTTCGCAGGTGAGCGGCGGGCGCAACTCCCCAGGGGTTGCGCCCTTTTGACGTTCCGTCTATTTTACCGGCCGGTAACAGGAGGAATCCTCTCCATCCCGCTCCCACCTCTTCCCCACACCGGAGTTGAACGGATGTCACGCACCCTCCGCACCCTGACCGCGCTCGCCGCGGCCACCCTGCTGACCGCCACCCTGCCGGCCGGGGCCGCGGCCGAACCGGGCGACGGACTGCGGGAGGTGCTCTTCGTCGGGAATAACTGGGAGGGCACCGCCGACGTCCTCGCCTCCACCGGCGACCTCGCCAAGGTCGGCCGGATCAACGTGATCCCCGACAAGGCGGAGCGGCTGCGGGAGATCTACCTCAATCCCATCAAGCTCGCCTTCTTCCTCGGCGTACGGGAAACCGCCGGCGAGGGCCACGACCAGTTCGTGGACGACATGTACACCACCCCCGACGGCACCGCGGTCGTCGCCTCCCGGCCCAGCTTCGCCGACGTCGTCTCCATCGACGTGCGCACCGGCCGGGTCAACTGGCGCTTCCCCGTGGCCGGTTACCGCGCCGACCACATGGCGGTCTCGCCCGACGGGACGAAGGTCGCGGTCTCCGCCTCCACCGCCAATACCGTGCACGTCCTCGACATCGCCACCGGGAAGCAGGTCGGCTCCTTCGCCACCGGGGACAAGCCGCACGAGAACGTCTTCAGCCGCGACGGCCGCTTCCTGTGGAACAGCGCCATCGGGGACGTGACCTCCGCCCTCGACGCGCCCTGGCTGGACTGGACGAAGGGCGACCGGAAGATCACGATCGTCGACGCGCAGACGTTCCGCACGGTCCGGGTGATCGACATGCGGGAGCGGCTGGACGCCTTCGGCCGCCCCGACCTCTCCGATGCCGTACGCCCCGTGTCCTTCAGCCCCGACGAGTCGAAGTTCTACTTCCAGGTGTCGTTCCTGAACGGCTTCCTGGAGTACGACGTGGCCTCCGACCGGATCACCAAGCTCAAGATGCTCCCCGCGAACCCCGCCACCACCGGCGACCGCACCAAGTGGGTCAACGACTCCCGCCACCACGGCATGTCGATGAGCCCGGACGGGGCCAAGCTCTGCATCGCGGGCACCATGGACGACTACGCGACCGTCGTGGACCGGGCCACCCTCACCGAAGGCCCGCTCGTGCCCGCCGACAAGCCGTACTGGGCCACGGTCGACGGCGACGGAACCTCGTGCGTGATCTCCGAGAGCGGCTCCGACCGGGTCACGGCCATCGACTTCGCCACCGGCGCCAAGCGGGTGTCCGTCCCGGTGGGCGACCACCCGCAGCGGGTCCGCCTCGGCCACGTCCCGGCGGGGTGGACGGGCCCGACGGGCCGGTAAGGGGCGCGCGAACTGGCCAAACGCGCACATCAGGCCACTTTGAGGTGACCAGTCCGGGATGACCGATTAGTCTCGTGATCATGGTGGACATCCGTGAGGTACCCGAAGCCGACATCGACCGTGCTCTGGAGCTCGCGTACCTGGTCTTCCACGATCGGCCCGAGAAGGGGGGCCGCGAGAAGCACCACGCGCTGCTGACCCGCTGCCGCCGGACCGGCGCCTACGACGGCGACGCCCTGGTCGGCTTCATGGCCGCGCACGACTTCCGGCTCTCGGTGCCCGGGGCGGACCTGCCCTGCCCCGGGCTCACCTTCGTCTCCGTCGCCCCCACCCACCGCCGCCGCGGCGTGCTCACCGGGCTGATGGCCGAGATGCTGGGCCACGCCTCGGAGACGGGAAGTCCGATCGCCGCCCTCTGGGCCTCCGAGGCCGCCATCTACGGCCGCTTCGGCTTCGGCAGCGCGACCACCGGAGTCACCGTCGAGATCGACTCCACCCGCCCGCTGGCCCTGCGCGTCGACCCGGACCCGCGCCCTCTGCGGCTCGTGGACCCGGACGGGGCCCTTGCGGAGATCGGCCCCTTCCACGAGGCGGCCCGGGCCGTGCGGGCCGGCCGGCCGACCCGCGGCCCCGAGCGCTGGCGCGACGAATGGCTGAGCGAACAGGCCGAGGACGACGAGGAGCTGAGCCCTCCCCGGATCATCGTCCTCGGCGACCCGGACGAGCCGATCGCCGGCTACGTGGTCTACCGCACCAAGGCGGAGGACGACTCGGGACCCGCCCGCACGCCCGGGCTGGTGCGGGTGGAGGAACTGGAGGCCGAGACCCCCGCGGTCGCCGCCGCCCTGTGGGAGTGCCTGACCGCCCTCGACCTCACCGGCAAGGTCTCCGCCTGGGGCCGGCCCGTGGACGACCCGCTGCTGCACTTCGCCGCCGACCGGGACCAGGTGCGGGTCACCGCCCAGTTCCCCGCGCTCTGGCTGCGCCTGGTCGACGTACGGGCTGCGCTGACCGCGCGGTCCTGGGCCGCGCCGGTGGAGCTGGTGCTGGAGGTGCACGACGTACGGCTGCCCGCCAACGCCGGGCGGTTCCGGCTGAAGGCGGGGCCGGGCGGGGCGGCGTACGAGCACGCGGACACCGCCCCCGACCTGGCCCTGGACGTACGGGAGCTGGGCGCCTGCTACCTGGGCGGGACCCGGGTCGTCGAACTCGTCGCGGCCGGGCTCGTACGCGAGCACACCCCCGGCGCGGCGGCGGCGCTGGACGCGGCGCTGGCCACGGGGAACGGGCTGCTGCCGCACACCGCGGACGAGTTCTGACCTCCCCGTACTACGCCGGGAGGGAGATCCGGGCCGCCGCCATCCCGAAGCCCGAGCTCAGAATGCGGGAGGACAGTGCGTCCGGCATCCGGTGCAGGTCCTCCGGGCGGTAACGGCTGATCTCCTGGTGCCAGTTGAGGATCCCGGCGTGCCAGTCCGCCAGCTCGCCGACGTAGGCGTCGAGCGCGGCCCGGGCTTCCCCGCCGAGCTTCCAGTCCTCGTAGAGCACCGGCAGCTGGGTCGCCACGATGTGCTCGAACTCCTCGGTGCGCCGGGTCATCAGCGCATGGCAGATGTGCAGGGCCTGCGGGTATCCGATGTCGAAGAAGTTCTGCGTCACGAGGACGTGGTTGTGGACCTCGCCCTCGACCTCCACTTCCTTCTGGTACGAGTAGATGTCGTTGATCAGGCAGGCGGCGTCCGCGACGGCGTTCTCCAGCGACCGGATGGTGCCCGAGGCGTAGATCTCCTCGGGGATGCCCCGGTCCTGGTGCCCGAGCCGGCACAGGTACATCGTGAGGCGGCTGCCGAAGGTGAGGCGGCGCATCTCCGCGTAGTCCACCGGGTCCGGGATGCGGTTGCGGAGCTGGTTGTCCACCTCCCACACCCAGCTCTCCAGCATCTCCACCAGGGTGGCCCGGAACTCGGTGCGCTGCCGCCCGGACATGACGGCGCTCGTACGCACCCACAGGTCGGCCAGCCCGCGCTCCATCGCGGTCACGGGCTCGGCCTGCTCGGCGGGGTCGACGGGGGTCATCGCGATCAGGCGGGCCGTGGCGGCCTTGGCCGCCGGAAGGTTTCCGCCGCGCCCGAAGGCGAGCGGGTAGTAGTCGTCCGCGTACGTGCCCCAGCTCAGCCAGCACGCGCTGAGGGACAGCGCCTCGGGCGAGGCGTCCGGGTCGATGCCCGCCGAGCAGAGCGCGAAGTCGTAGCCGCGCAGCTTCTCCTCGGTCCAGATCGCCGAGCCGGGATCGCCCGGCTGCGGGTCCAGCAGGCCCATCCGCCGGCACCAGGCCACCGACTCCTCGCGGGCGTGCGCCAGGTGCGGGCTGAGGGTGAGCCGGTGCGGCATGTAGATCTCGGGGATGACGGAGGGCCCGGTCCGTTCGAAGGGGACGTGGGTGAAGGAGCGGCGGCGCAGCTCCATCGAGCGCCGGGTGAAGACGGACCCCAGGTCGAGGGCGGCGGTGCCGAGGCCGGTGGGGAGGAACGGCAGGGTCAGCGGGGCGGTGGCCTTGGCCTTCTCGTTCATGTAGCGGCTGGAGACCATGTGCCATTCGTGGCCGCCGGACTGCCAGTCCTGCAGGCCCTTGGTGTAGGCGAGGACGGCGGCGATCTCGGCCGGGTCCATGGCGTGGTCGGCGAACAGCTGGGGGAGTTCGGTGAGCGCGGTCTGCTCGAACTGCTGGAGGCGGGAGGTGAGCAGGTCGTTGGAGGCCTCGGCGGCCTCCTGGGTGGTGCAGCCGAGGAAGGTCTCCAACACCAGGATGGCGTTGGACAGTTCGCCTTCGTCGGCGACCTCGCGCTGGTAGGAGAAGATGTCGTTCCTGATGTGCACGGCGTCGGAGAAGGCGTCGCGCAGCACGCCGAGGGGCCGCGCGTGCGCGACGCGCGCCGGGACCTCGGCGGAGACGTACTCGATCAGGCCCGCCGACCAGGGGGCGCCGCCCACCTTGCGGCGCATCTCGATGTACTCGAGCGGGTTCGCCACGCGCCCGATGTCGATGTTGGCGAGCTCCCACATCGACTCGTCGAGCAGGTTCTTCGTGGACAGGGAGAACCGTTCCCGCCAGTCCGCGGACATCGCGGGCACCGTCCGCCGCCACAGGTCGGCGAGGCCCGCCTCGACCGGGTTGGTGGCCTCGGGGAAACCGTTCGCCAGGTCCATCGGCATGAAGGCGGCGAGCCGGTCGAGGTACCGCTTGGCGCCGTCGCGGTCCTTGGAGCGCTTGAACATCTCCAGGAAGTGGTCGTCGAAGAAGAACACCCACACGTACCAGTCGGTGACCAGCGACAGCGCGTCGGCGTCGCAGTCCGGGTGGGTGTACGAGCACAGCAGCGCGTAGTCGTGCGAGTCGAGGTCGCTCTCCTCCCAGACGCCGGAGCCCTCCAGCATCCCGAAGTCCCGCGCCCACTGCTTGGTGTGCGTGCGTGCGTCCTCCAGGTGGGGGTTCAGTCGGGCCGGATAGGGCACGTAGAAATCCGGCAGTTGGAACGGCTGCGTCACGGCGGGCTCGGCCTTTCGGTCATGGGTGCGGGGGCCGGTTCGCTCCGGCCCCCGCACGAGATCAGCAGTGCCCTACCCCGGGTGCCCGCGCGATAAGGGGGAGTTCACTTCTTCAGGTGACCGAGCCGTCTTTCCGGGGCGCGAAGGCCTGTCGGGGGATAGACGGGTGCGGGTGCCGGCCGAACTGGTCGGCCTGCATCCGGTACATGGACGCGTACCGCCCGCCGAGCGCCAACAGCTCCTCGTGGCCGCCCTGTTCGACGAGCCGGCCCTCGTGCAGCACGTAGATGACGTCGGCGAACCGCACCCCGGACATCCGGTGCGTGACGAGGACGACGGCCCGCTGCGGCCCGGCCAGTCCCCGGATGGACTCGAAGGCGGCGATCTCCGCCTCCGGGTCCAGGGCCGACGTGGGCTCGTCCACGACGATGACGCGGGCGTCGCGGAACCGGGTCCGGGCCAGGCCGAACTTCTGCCACTGCCCGCCGGACAGCTCCGAGGCACCCCTGAACACCCGGGCGAGCAGGGTCTCGTAGCCGTGCGGGAGCTTCTCCACCACCCGGTCGGCCCCCGCGTACCGCGCCGCGGCGACCACCTCCTGCTGCGCCTCCTCCGGTCCCGGCCGGCCGATGGCGATGTTGGTCCGGGCGGTCACCGGCCAGCGCTCGAAGTCCTGGGTGAGCAGGGCGACCCGGTCGAAGACCTCTTCCCGGTCCGCGTCCTTGACCTCGACCCCGTCCCAACTGAGCGAACCGGAGTCGGGCAGATGCAGGCCCGCGAGCAGCTTGACGAGCGTGCTCTTGCCCGAGCCGTTCTCCCCGACGAGTGCGACGACGCTGCCCGCCTCCACGGAGAGGGTGATGTGCGCGAGGGCGGGCGCGTCCCGGTCGGGGTAGCTGAAGCTGACGTCGTCGAACCGCACAGCACCGAGCCGCTCCGGCAGCGCCAGCCCGCCGTCCGGGATGGCGCGCCGCCCCGCCTCCTCCACGAACCGCTCCAGGTCCCGCACGTACAGGGACTCCTCGTGCAGCGTGTTGGTGGTGGCGACGAGCGCGCCCAGGCTCGCCGACCCGGTCCGCACGGCGATCACCGCGGTGCCGGCGACGGCCAGGTCCATCCGGCCCGTGACGATGAGCGCGGCCATCGCCCCGTACGTGACCAGCGCGGCGGCCCCGGACAGCGCGGCGGCCAGCAGCTCGGTGGCGGCCTTGTCGCGGGCGAGCCGGGTCGCCTCGCCCTCGGCGTGCTCGGCCATGTTGCGGTAGTGGCCGAGCAGGTAGCGGCCGACGCCGTGCACCCGTACCTCCGGTGCCGACGTACGGGAGATCAGCAGCTGACCGATGAGCCGGGCGGCCCGTACGTGCTCGACCCAGGTGATGACGGACAGGTACCGGCGCTGCGCGACCCGCATCGCACCCCAGCCGCGCGGCGCCGCGATCAGCAGCAGCAGGGGCAGCAGCAGCGGATGCAGCACGGTCAGCACCCCGGCCGTCGCCACGAGCGAGATGATCCCGCCGAGCGCGGCCACGCAGGCCCCCACCGTCCGGCGCGCCGAGGGCGGCCCCCACTGGGCGCTGTCGAGCAGCCGCCGGAACTCCCCGTCCTCGATGGCCTCCAGCTCCACCTCGACGGCGGCCTTCAGGTACTGCTCGTGCGCGGCCCGCTCGATCTTGGGCTCCAGCCGTCCGGCGGCCGCCGTGGACCGCGAGGCCAGCACGGCCCCCAGTACGGCGACCAGCGCCCCCGCGGCCAGCGCGGGCAGGGCGGCGTGCAGCCGCTCGCCGGAACTCCCGGCCCCGAGCAGCGTACGGAGCACCTCGCTGAGCACGAGCAGCCCGGCGGCGGAGGTCACCCCCTGCCCGGCCTCGGCGACGGCGACGGTGAGCAGGGCGCGCCGATCGGTCTCCCAGGCGAGCCGCAGGGTCCCGCGCACCATGCGGGGCATGGACCGCAGCGTGCTGATCAGCCGCCCTTCCAGCCGGGCGTAGTCGTGGTTCGACCACCCCGCGTCGTACCGCAGGGGCCCGCCGAACAGCCTCCGCTCGCTCTCGGAAACGGCGGGCCGGACGGTCCCGGGCCGTTTGAGCAGCCTCAGTCGCCTCACGCGCGGCCACCCCCGACCGATGCCGGGTCGAACACCACATGAACGTGCACGGATCGCAAGATTCCTCCCGAGCTGCCACGGCTGCGCACTGACGCCGCAAGAACGTGGCTGCTCAGAGCCGCGTCACGGGCCCCGGGGAACGAACGCCCGCACGCACGTCCGACCTCGCCGCCGAGCCCAAGGGGCGTACGGCCACCCCTCCGTGACGCGGCGTTCGAACCACTCGGAGGTGGTGATGACCCCCTTCGAGGGATTGCGTCGGGAGCGGGTGTCGGAGAGTGGGGTGATTGTCGGATTAGGTTAGTTTGTCCGTGTTGTGGATTCCGGCGTTCCGAGAGGGAGACTCATGGCGATCGAACTGGACAAGGTGCTCGACAAGGCGTGGGCCGAGAAGCCTCTTTCCGAGGTGCTCTCCGCTCCGGTGTCCGCCCTCAAGGGGGTCACCGACAAGGACGGGGAACTGCTGAAGGAGGCGTTCGGGATCAAGACCGTCGCCGATTTCGGCCAGCTGAAGTACGCGCGGTGGGCGCAGGCGCTCGTCGCGCTGAACCAGACCGTCAAGGTGTAACCGGCAGGCGGTGCGTGGTCCGCGTACTCGGGGTCCGCGGACACGGCAGTGAAAAGACCGTCCTCCTCGCCCTTGTGACGGGCGGGGAGGACGGTCTGGGTTGCACAAGTCAGTCGGATTCGGATCCGGCTTCGAGGTTGCCTTCCGTGTCCAGGTAGACCTGGCGCAGGGATTCGAGGATCTGCGGGTCCGGCTTCTCCCACATGCCGCGGGACTCGGCCTCCAGGAGGCGTTCCGCGATGCCGTGCAGGGCCCAGGGGTTGGCCTCCTCCAGGAAGGCGCGGTTGGCCGGGTCCAGGACGTACGTTTCGGTGAGCTTGTCGTACATCCAGTCCGCCACCACGCCCGTCGTGGCGTCGTAGCCGAAGAGGTAGTCGACCGTCGCCGCGAGCTCGAAGGCGCCCTTGTAGCCGTGGCGGCGCATCGCCTCGATCCACTTGGGGTTGACCACGCGGGCGCGGAAGACGCGGGAGGTCTCCTCGACCAGGGTGCGGGTCTTGACCGTCTCGGGGCGGGTGGAGTCGCCGATGTAGGCCTCGGGGGCCGTGCCGCGCAGGGCGCGGACCGTGGCCACCATGCCGCCGTGGTACTGGAAGTAGTCGTCCGAGTCGGCGATGTCGTGTTCGCGGGTGTCGGTGTTCTTCGCGGCGACCGTGATGCGCTTGTAGGCGGTCTCCATCTCGTCGCGGGCCGGGCGGCCCTCCAGGCCCCGGCCGTACGCGTAGCCGCCCCACACCGTGTAGACCTCGGCCAGGTCCGCGTCCGTACGCCAGTCGCGGGAGTCGATGAGCTGGAGGATGCCGGCGCCGTACGTGCCCGGGCGCGAGCCGAAGATACGGGTCGTGGCCCGGCGTTCGTCTCCGTGGACGGCGAGGTCCGCCTGGGCGTGGGCCCGGACGAAGTTCTGGTCCGCCGGCTCGTCGAGGGATGCCGCGAGCCGCACCGCGTCGTCGAGGAGGCCGATGACGTGCGGGAACGCGTCGCGGAAGAAGCCCGAGATGCGGAGCGTCACGTCGATGCGGGGACGGCCCAGTTCGGCGAGGGGGATGGGTTCGAGGCCCGTCACGCGGCGGGAGGCCTCGTCCCAGACCGGGCGGACGCCGAGGAGGGCGAGGGCCTCGGCCACGTCGTCGCCCGCCGTGCGCATCGCGCTCGTGCCCCAGAGGGACAGGCCGACCGAGGCCGGCCACTCGCCGTTGTCCGTGCGGTAGCGGGTGAGGAGGGAGTCGGCGAGGGCCTGTCCCGTCTCCCACGCGAGGCGGGAGGGGACGGCCTTCGGGTCGACCGAGTAGAAGTTGCGGCCCGTCGGCAGGACGTTGACCAGGCCGCGCAGGGGGGAGCCGGAGGGGCCCGCCGGGATGAAGCGGCCGTCCAGGGCGGAGAGGACGTGGGCGATCTCGTCCGTCGTGCCGGCGAGGCGGGGGACCACCTCGCGGGCCGCGAAGTCCATGACCGCCGTGACGTCCGCCGAGTACGCCGAGGTGACGGAAGCCACGGCTTCCGGGGACCAGTTCGCGTCCTCCATCGCCTGGACCAGGGCGCGCGCCTGCTCCTCGACGGCATCGGCCGAGGTGCGGGTGGCCGCCGACTCGTCGAGGCCGAGCGCCTCGCGCAGGCCCGGGAGGGCGGTCGTGCCGCCCCAGATCTGGCGGGCGCGCAGGATCGCGAGGACCAGGTTGACGCGGGACTCGCCGGTCGGGGCGCCGCCGAGGACGTGCAGGCCGTCGCGGATCTGGGCGTCCTTGACCTCGCACAGCCAGCCGTCGACGTGGAGCAGGAAGTCGTCGAAGCCGTCGTCGTCGGGGCGTTCGGCCAGGCCCAGGTCGTGGTCGAGCTTCGCGGCCTGGATCAGGGTCCAGATCTGGGCGCGGATGGCCGGGAGTTTGGCCGGGTCCATGGCGCTGATCTGGGCGTACTCGTCCAGGTGCTGTTCGAGGCGGGCGATGTCGCCGTAGGACTCGGCGCGGGCCATCGGCGGGACGAGGTGGTCGATGAGGGTGGCGTGGACGCGGCGCTTGGCCTGGGTGCCCTCGCCCGGGTCGTTGACCAGGAAGGGATAGATGAGGGGCAGGTCGCCGAGGGCCGCGTCGGGTGCGCAGGAGGCGGAGAGGCCGGCGTTCTTGCCCGGGAGCCATTCCAGGTTGCCGTGCTTGCCCAGGTGGATCATCGCGTCGGCGCCGAAGCCGCCGTCGGCCGCCGCCGCCTGGATCCAGCGGTACGCCGCCAGGTAGTGGTGCGACGGCGGCAGGTCCGGGTCGTGGTAGATCGCGATCGGGTTCTCGCCGAAGCCGCGCGGCGGCTGGATGAGGATCAGGAGGTTGCCGCGGCGCAGGGCGGCCAGGACGATGTCGCCCTCGGGGTTGGAGGAGCGGTCGACGAACATGTTGCCGGGGGCCTCGCCCCAGTGTTCCTCGACGCTTTCGCGGAGGTCGGCGGGGAGCTCGGCGAACCAGCGCTTGTAGTCCGCCGCCGGGATGCGGACGGGGTTGCGGGCCAGCTGCTCCTCGGTCAGCCAGTCCTGGTCGTGGCCGCCGGCCTCGATGAGCGCGCGGATCAGCTCGTCGCCGTCGCCGGAGACCAGGCCGGGGATGTCGGAGGTCGGGCCGAAGTCGTAGCCGGCCGCGATGAGGGTGCGGAGCAGTTCGACGGCGCTGGCCGGGGTGTCCAGGCCGACCGCGTTGCCGATGCGGGAGTGCTTGGTGGGGTACGCGGAGAGGACGAGCGCGAGCTTCTTGTCGCGGCGGTCGATGTGGCGCAGGCGGGCGTGGCGCACGGCGATGCCGGCGACGCGGGCGGCCCGCTCGGGGTCGGCCACGTAGGCGGGCAGGCCGTCCTCGTCGAGCTCCTTGAAGGAGAACGGGACCGTGATCAGACGGCCGTCGAACTCGGGCACCGCGACCTGGGTGGCGGCGTCGAGGGGGGACAGGCCCTCGTCGTTCTCCTCCCACGCGGAGCGGGAGCCGGTCAGGCAGAGCGCCTGGAGGATCGGCACGCCCAGGGCGGCGAGGGCGCCGGCGTCCCAGGACTCGTCGTCACCGCCCGCGGAGGCGGTCGCGGGGCGTGTGCCGCCGGCGGCGAGGACGGTGGTGACGATCGCGTCGGCGGAGCCGAGAGCCTGGAGGAGCTCCGGCTCCGGGGTGCGGAGGGAGGAGACGTAGAGGGGGAGCGGGGTCGCGTTCTGGGCCTCGATCGCGTCGCAGAGGGCGTGCACGAACGCGGTGTTGCCGGACATCTGGTGGGCGCGGTAGTAGAGCACCGCGATCGTGGGGCCGCCCTCGGTGGCGGCCTGGGTGCGCTCCAGGGGGCCCCAGGTGGGGGCGGCGGCCGGGGGCTCGAAGCCGTGGCCGGTGAGGAGGACCGTGTCGGAGAGGAAGCGGGCCAGCTGCTCGAGGTTGGCGGGGCCGCCGTGCGCGAGGTAGGCGTGCGCCTCGGCCGCGATGCCGATCGGGACCGTGGAGGCCTCCATCAGCTGGGCGTCGGGGGCCTGTTCGCCGGTCAGGACCACGACCGGGCGGGTCTGCCCGGGGGCCAGGAGCACGTCGAGGCCGTCCTGCCAGGCGCGGAGGCCGCCGAGGAGGCGTACGACGACCAGGTCGACTCCGTCGAGGAGCGCGGGGAGGTCGTCCAGGGGAAGGCGGGAGGGGTTCGCGAAGCGGTACGGGACGGGGCCGTCGGCCGTGGTCGCGGCGCGGGCGCTGAGCAGATCGGTGTCGGACGTCGACAGCAGCAGGATCATGCGGCGGCAGGCCTTCCTCGGGGTTTCCGCGCCCCGGGCAGTGAGGACAGCGGGAGTTCCTGACTTGCCCTTTGGCCGTTGGCTGCCGGGCTCACAGTGGCGGGACCGCGCCGGAATCTCACCGGGCTTCCTCCCATGTCGCCGTCCTCGGCGATGGCGGACCGTGTGGCGCCGCCGGGGTCATCCTAGGTGGCCTTTGCCCTGGCCGGGCGCGGGGGTGGGGGCGGTGGGTGGTTGGGTGGTCGGGTGCGGCGCCGTTGCCGGGGCTCTGCCCCGGACCCCGCGCCTCAAACGCCGGCGGGGCTGGATCGGCCGGCGTCGCGTGCAAACGCCGGCGGGGCTGGATTCGGCCGGGCGGGGTGGTGACGGACACAGGTCGGGGGAGGGGAATCGTAGGTATGCTCGCCGCCATGCCCCAGCCCCCTTCCGCCGCATCGCGGGACGAACCCGTCATACGGGATCGCGGTGACGCCTGCCCCGGTGCGCTGCGGCTGCATGCCGCCGACGACGGGTACCTGGCGCGGGTCCGGATTCCGGGCGGGCTGCTCGACGTCCGCCAGGCGTCCGTGCTCGGGCTCGCCGCCGAACGGTTCGGGGACGGGCACCTGGAGCTGACCTCGCGCGGGAACGTTCAGTTGCGCGGTCTCGGCGAGGAGTGCGGGAGCGGACTCGCGCAGCTGCTCGACGCCGCCGGGCTGCTGCCCGCGCCGAGCCATGAGCGGGTGCGCAACATCGTGGCCACGCCGATGGCCGGCATCCTGAGCGCCGGGCGCCCCGACGTGACGCCCTGGGTCGGGGAGCTGGACCGGCTGCTGTGCGCGAGCGCCCGGGCGACGGCGCTGTCCGGGCGGTTCCTGTTCGCCCTCGACGACGGGCGCGGGGACGTCGCCGCCCTCGAGCCCGACGTGACCGTGCTCGGCCGCGCGCACGGCCGGGCGCTGGTGCGGCTCGGGGCGGGCGCCGGCGCCGTCGAGGTGGCCCAGGCGGACGCGCCCCGGGCGGCCCTGCTGGCCGCCGAGTATTTTCTCGACGCCGCCGACGCGGCCGGGACCCGGGCTTGGCGCATCGCTGAGCTGCCCCCTGAAAACGCCCTGGACGAGCGGGAGTTCGTACGCAGGCTGGGCGCCGCCGGGGTCGACGCGAGCCGTGTGCCCGCCGTGGTGTGGCCGTACGCCGAGCCGCCCCGGCCCTGGGGTCCGGGTCTCGGCAACACCGCCCCGCTGTGCGTACTGCCCCCGCTCGGACGGCTGACCGTCGCCCAGTGGCGGCTGCTGGTCCAGGTCGCCGACCGAGGCGGTGGCGGCGGGCTGCGGGTCACCCCGTGGCGGACCGTCATCCTGCCGCGCGCGAGCACCCGCAGGCCGATCAACGGCTACGCCCGCATCCGGGACGCCGGGCTGGTCGTCGCACCCGACGACCCCTGGCAGTCCGTCACCGCCTGCACCGGAAAGCCCGGTTGCGCCAAATCCCTCGCCGACGTACGCGCCGACGCGCGGGCCCTCGTAGGCGAGTCGGCCGGTGGACTGCCCGTGCACTGGTCCGGCTGCGCCCGCCGCTGCGGACATCCGCGCGGCGCCGCATGGGTGGACCTGGTCGCCACCGTGGACGGGTACGAACTCGACGGGAAGCCCACCCCCCATGCCCAGTTGGCGGCCGCCCTCACGGCCGCACGCACCACCACACCACCCGCATCGCAGTGAAGAAATGAGCGAGTACACCGTGTTTGAGTACGAGAAGGACGGCGCCGCGATCTACCGCCAGTCCTTTGCCACGATCCGCGCCGAGGCGGACCTCTCGGGGCTGCCCGCCTCGGTCGCCCAGGTCGCGGTGCGCATGATTCACGCCTGCGGGATGACCGACCTGACGAAGGACCTGGGGTACACGCCCGAGGTCGTGCTGCGGGCGCGGGCCGCGCTCGAGGCGGGTGCGCCGATCCTGTGCGACGTGCAGATGGTCGCCAGCGGGGTCACCCGCAAGCGGCTGCCCGCCGACAACCGCGTGATCTGCACGCTGTCCGACCCGGCCGTGCCCGAGCTCGCCGCGAAGATGGGTACCACGCGCAGTGCCGCCGCGCTCGAAGTCTGGCGCGACCAGGGGCTGTTGGAGGGCTCCGTGATCGCCGTCGGGAACGCGCCCACCGCACTCTTCCGGCTGCTGGAGATGATCGAGGAGGGCGCCCCGCGTCCCGCCGCCGTCATCGGCGTGCCCGTCGGCTTCATCGGCGCCGCCGAGTCCAAGGACGCCCTCGCCGCGCACGCCTCGGGGCTCGACCACCTCATCGTGCGCGGCCGGCGCGGTGGCAGCGCCATCGCCGCCGCGGCGGTCAACGCCATTGCGAGCGTGGCCGAATGAGCGGGGCGGGACGCAAGGGGCGGCTGTACGGGGTCGGGCTGGGGCCCGGCGACCCGAGCCTGATGACGCTGCGGGCCGTCGAAGTGATCGGCGAGGCCGATGTCGTCGCCTACCACAGTGCCCGGCACGGGCGGTCCATCGCCCGGTCGATCGCGGCGAAGCACCTGCGCGAGGGGCACATCGAGGAGCCGCTCGTCTATCCGGTCACCACCGAGACGACCGACCACCCCGGCGGCTACCAGGGCGCGATGGAGGAGTTCTACGAGTCCGCCGCCGCCCGCCTGGCCGTCCACCTGGACGCCGGCCGGACCGTCGCCGTGCTCGCGGAGGGCGACCCGCTCTTCTACAGCTCGTACATGCACATGCACAAGCGGCTCGCGGACCGGTACGAGACCGAGGTGATCCCCGGCGTCACCTCGGTGAGCGCCGCCGCCGCCCGGCTCGGCACCCCGCTCGTGGAGGGCGAGGAGGTACTGACCATCCTCCCCGGCACCCTGCCCGAGGAGGAGCTCACCGCCCGCCTCGCCGCCACCGACTCGGCGGTCGTGATGAAGCTCGGCCGGACCTTCCCCGCCGTGCGCGGAGCGATGGAGAGCAGCGGCCGGCTCGCCGAGGCCCGTTACGTCGAGCGCGCCACCATGGAGGGCGAGCGGACGGGCGTGCTGGCCGACACCGACCCTTCGAGCGTGCCGTACTTCGCCGTCGCCGTCGTCCCGAGCCGGATCGGCAACCCGGGCAGCGTGCCGTCCGGGCCCGGCGAGGTCGTGGTCGTCGGCACCGGTCCGGCGGGGCCGATGTGGCTCCCCCCGCAGACCCGGCGGGCGCTCGCCGACGCCGAGGTGCTGGTCGGGTACACGACGTACCTGGACCGGGTGCCCGTCAAGCCGGGCCAGGTCAGGCACGGTTCGGACAACAAGGTGGAGTCGGAGCGCGCCGAGTTCGCGCTCGACCTCGCCCGGCGCGGCAAGCGGGTGGCCGTCGTCTCCGGCGGCGACCCGGGGGTGTTCGCCATGGCCACGGCGGTCCTGGAGGTCGCGGGACAGGACGCCTACAAGGACGTGCCCGTACGGGTCCTGCCGGGGGTGACGGCGGCCAACGCGGCGGCCGCCGCGGCCGGCGCCCCGCTCGGCCACGACTACGCCACCATCTCCCTCTCGGACCGGCTCAAGCCGTGGGAGGTCATCGCCGAGAGGCTGCGGGCGGCCGCCGCGGCCGACCTGGTGCTCGCCCTGTACAACCCCGGCTCGCGCAGCCGGAACTGGCAGGTGGCGCAGGCCCGCGAGCTGCTGCTGGAACTGCGCGCCCCCGAGACCCCGGTGGTCGTCGCGCGTGACGTGGGCGGGCCGGAGCAGTCGGTGCGGATCGTCACGCTCGCCGAACTGGAGCCGTCCGAGGTGGACATGAGGACGCTCCTGCTGATCGGCTCCTCGCAGACCCAGGTCACCGAGCGGCCCGACGGGTCGCGGATCACGTGGACCCCGCGCCGGTACCCGTGACGGGTTGAGCCTGTTCGGTCGTCGGGCCCGGGGTGGCGAACCGCCCCGGGCCCGGGCCGTTTCAGACCTCGGCCCCGAGCCATCGCAGGGCTGCGGCCACCGAACCGGCCTCCGCCACGCCCTCCGGGACCGCGGGGCGCCGTACGACGAGGACCGGGATGCCCGCCTCGCGGGCCGCGGCGAGCTTCGGCGAGGTCGCCGAGCCGCCGCTGTCCTTCGTGACCAGTACGTCGATGCGGTGGCGGGCCAGCAGCTGCCGCTCGTCGTCGAGGGTGAACGGGCCCCGGGCGAGCAGGACTTCGAGCTGCGGCGGCGTCGGTGCGTCCGGCGGATCCACCGAACGCACCAGGAACCAGGTGTCGGTGAGGTGCGCGAAGGTGTGCAGGCCCATCCGGCCGGTGGTCAGGAAGGCCCGGCTGCCGAGCGTGGGCAGTACCGCCGCCGCCTCTTCGAGGGAGTCGACGAACCTCCAGTCGTCGCCGGCACCCGGCGTCCAGCCGGGGCGCCGCAGCGCCAGCAGCGGGACGCCCGTGAGCGCCTCCGCCTCGGAGGCGTGGAAGCTCATCCGCTCCGCGAACGGGTGGGTGGCGTCGATGACGCGCGTGACGTCGTGGCCGACGATCCAGCCCGCGAGACCCGCGATGCCGCCGAAACCGCCGATGCGGATCTCGCCGGGCGGGAGCACCGGCGAGGTGACCCGGCCCGCGAGCGAGGTGGTCACGAGGACCGAGGGGTCGGGTGCCAGCGCCTCCGCGAGCTGCCTGGCCTCGGTCGTACCGCCGAGGATCAGCACGTGGTGGGCGGGGAGGGGGGCAGGTTCAGCAGACATGCCGGTCGCGCTCGGGGGAGTACAAGTGGCTGTCGCGGAACTGTTCCGCGCCCAGAGTGCGGCCCACCACGATGACGGCCGTGCGGACAAGTCCGTGCTCCTTAACCTGGGGGGCGATGTCGGCGAGGGTGCCGCGCAGGATCAGCTCGTCGGGGCGGCTGGCCATCGCGACCACCGCCACCGGGCACTCGGCCCCGTAGTGCGGCAGCAGTTCGTCCACGACCCGGTCGACGTAGCGGGTGGCGAGGTGCAGGACGAGCAGGGCGCCGCTGCGGCCCAGGGTGGCCAGGTCCTCGCCGGGCGGCATCGGGGTGGCCTGCTGGGCGATCCGGGTCAAGATGACGGTCTGGCCGACGGTGGGGACGGTCAGCTCCCGCTTGAGGGCCGCCGCGGCCGCCGCGAAGGCGGGGACGCCGGGGACGACCTCGTAGGGGATGCCGGCCGCGTCGAGCCGCCGCATCTGCTCCGCGACCGCGCTGAAGATGGACGGGTCGCCCGAGTGCAGCCGTGCGACGTCCTGGCCCGCCTCGTGGGCCCGTACGCACTCGGCGATGATCTCGTCCAGGTTCAGCTGCGAGGTGTCGACCAGGCGGGCGTCCGGCGGGCACTCGGAGAGGAGTTCGCGCGGGACGAGGCTGCCCGCGTACAGGCAGACGGGGGCGGCGGCCAGGGTCCGGGCTCCGCGCACCGTGATCAGGTCGGCGGCGCCGGGGCCGGCACCGATGAAGTACACGGTCATGTCTGGTCCTGGTCCTTTTCCTTGGTGACTGTCCACTGGGTGACGGGCATCGCCTGGCGCCAGCCCGTGAACCCGCCCACCGGCACGGCGTGCGCGACGGCGAGCTTCACCAGTTCGCCGCCGTGGCGCCGGTAGCGGTCGGTGAGGACCGCCTCCGATTCGAGGGTGACGGTGTTGACGACGAGCCGGCCGCCGGGGGCCAGGGCCGCCCAGGCCGCGTCGAGGAGGCCGGGGGCGGTCAGGCCGCCGCCGATGAACACCGCGTCGGGCGCCGGGAGGCCGGCGAGCGCGTCGGGTGCGGCTCCGACGACCACGCGCAGGCCGGGTACGCCCATCGCCGCCGCGTTACGGGTGATCCGCGCGGCTCGCTCCGGTACGCGCTCCACCGCCACCGCCCGGCACGAGGGGTGAGTCCGCATCCACTCGATGCCGATGGAGCCGGAGCCGCCGCCGATGTCCCACAGCAGCTCGCCGGGGGCCGGGGCCAGCGCGCACAGGGTCGCCGCCCGGACGTGGCGCTTGGTCAGCTGGCCGTCGTGCTCGTAGGCGGCGTCCGGCAGGCCGGGGGTGGCGCCGAGGCGCGGGGCCGGGTGGGCGGGGTCGCGGCGGCAGTCGACGGCGACCACGTTCAGGGGATCGCCGGGCGCGTGGTCCCAGCCGTCCGCGCGGCCCTCGTGCGCGTCCTCGCGCTCGGAGCCGAGCTGTTCCAGGACCCGCATCCGGCTCGGGCCGAAGCCCCGCTCTCGAAGCAGAGCAGCGATCTCGTTCGGGGTCGCCGCTCCGGCGCTGAGCACCAGCACCCGGCGCCCCTCGTACAGGGCGGCCGCGAGCCGGGCCACCGGGCGGCCCACCACGGTGACCACCTCGGTGTCCTCCACCGGCCAGCCCAGCCGGGCGCAGGCGTAGGAGACGGAGGAGGGGTGCGGGTGCACCATGAGGGCGCCGGGCCCGAGCTCCTCGGAGAGCGCGCGGCCGATCCCGTAGAACATGGGGTCGCCGCTGGCCAGCACCGCGATCCGGCGGCCGGCGTGCTCGGCCATCAGCTTCGGCACGGCGGGCCGCAGCGGGCTCGGCCAGGCCACCCGCACCCCGGCGCACTCGGCGCCCGGCAGCAGGTCCAGCTGGCGCGGCCCCCCGATCAGCACCTCGGCGCGGGACAGCGCGGACCGCGCGGCGGCGGTGAGCGCGGCCCAGCCGTCGGCGCCGAGGCCGACGACCGATACGGGTATGGGGGGCGGTGCGGAGCTCACTGCGCGGTACCTCGGGAAACGGACGACGGGGGGTGGACCCGCAGCCTACTGGCCCGCAGCCCCGGTTCCAGGACCAGGGTGACCACGACGGAGGCGGCGGCGAGTGCGGTGACGGCCGCCGCCGGTGACGTGAACTGGGCGACGGCTCCGGCGAGGGCCGCGCAGACGCCCTGCATCGTCAGCATCCCGGCCGAGTGCAGCCCGAGGGCCTGGCCCTGGGTGCCGTCGGGGAGCAGCGCGACGAGCCGCTCCTGCATCAGCAGCCCGGCCGAGTACCCGACGGAGGCCAGGGCCACTGCTGCCGACGCCACCAGCGGGCCCGGCTCCAGGGCGAACACCAGGTACGGCACGGCCAGCAGCAGCCGCAGCGGGGCCGCGAGGCGGGCCCGCAGGGGTCCGGGCAGCCAGCGCCCGGCGACGGTGTCCCCGACGAGCATCCCGGCGGCGGCGCAGCCGAACAGGAGCCCCGCGTGCGGGGGATCGTAGGGGACGAACAGGGCCTCGCAGCCGACGATCAGGCCGTTGGGCACCCACAGGGCGAGGTACAGGGTCCGGCGGGCCGGGTCGGAGAGCAGGAGCCGGTTGGTGCGCCAGGTCTGGGCGGGGGAGGGCCGGCCGGCGGCGCGGGGAGGGCGGCGGCGCAGCCCGAGCCGGACGGTGAGCGCGCCGGCCAGCCCGAGCGCGGCGGCGGTGAGGAGGGCCCCGCGCGGGGAGAAGGCGGCGACGAGGATCCCGCCGGCGGCGTAGCCCGCGATCTGGGTGGCACCCGCGCAGACGGCGAGTGCGGACCGGCCGAGGAGGTAGTCCCCGGGCGGCAGGATCTCGGTGAGCAGCCCGTACCGGACGCCGCCCGCGAGGGAGTCGGCGAGCCCCTGCCCGAGGAGCACCGCGAACACGGCCCACAGGGGCAGCCCGTCCACGGCGAGGAAGGCGGTGCCGAGGGAGGCGAGGGCCGCGAGCCCGCCGAGGGCGGCCCGCGGGGGCAGCCGGTCGGCGGCGGACAGCAGCAGGGTCGCGCCGAGCACCTGGGCGAAGGACGGGCCGAACATGCCGAGGGCGGCGAGCAGGGGGCTGCGGGTGTGGTCGTAGACGAGGACGCCGAGGGCGAGTCCGCCGAGCGTGGAGGAGCCGGTGCGGAGGGCCGCGGCGGCGAAGAAGGGGGCGAACTCGGGGGTGCGGGCGAGGGAACGGTACGAGCGGGGCGGTGGCATGCGGGGAGTCTCCGGGCGGGCCCCCGGGGTGGCCTAGAGTTTCGCGTGGACGCGAAACCCGGCCGGGGGGCGGGTGCGGGCCGAGGACTCGGGGCTCCGCCCCGGGCCCCGCGCCTCAAACGCCGGCGGGGCTGGTTTTCGCCTGGGCGATGCGGCCGAGCGGCATCATCGAGGCGAAGGCCGGGAACTGGTCCTTGATCGGGGCCGTCTGGTCGGTCTCGATCAGGCCGGGCAGCA
>NZ_JBFBFP010000043.1:0-66861 GCF_040684275.1 Streptomyces sp. NPDC091371 | reverse complement strand
AGCGACGCGACGACGAAGGAGGAGCGCCCTTTACAGGCCGGCCCGACACGGAAGGACCATGGGACTGACGGGAAACCCCCCGCGCCCTCCCTGATCCCGGTCAATGCAAACCCCGCCACCGGCGCCGGTGTTACCGTCGCGCCATGCCCAAGGCCGAGATAGACGCGCTGACCGCCGAGTTCTTCGGCGCCTTCGACAACCGTGGCGGCAAAGCAGCCGATGTGGCTCGTATCCGACGGCTTCTCCTCCCTGGCGGCGTGATCGTCAGCACCGGCCCCGAGTTCGCGGCCTACACGGTGGAGGAGTTCATCGAACCGCGCGAGCGGCTCCTGGCGGAGGGCCGGCTGACCGAGTTCTCCGAGTGGGAGACCTCCGAGCGGACCGACATCGCGGGTGACATCGCCTCGCGGTTCGGGGAGTACCGCAAGTCCGGGATCCTGGACGGCGAGCCGTTCGAGGGCGGCGGGACCAAGACCATCCAGTTCGTCCGCACCGAGGAGGGCTGGCGGATCTCCGCATTCGCCTGGTACGACCGGCCCTGACAGCACGACACGACGCCACCCCGCGCAGTAGCCTCGCCCGAATGACGGCACTTTCGCACCACAGCAACGGTTACACCGACCAGCCCGGCCGCGACGGGGAGACGGCGACCACCGAGGCCGATCCGCGCGCCATCGGGCCGGTGCGCACCGAGTACGCGCCCGACAAGGACGGGGATCCGGACCCCGGCGAGATCGTCTGGACCTGGGTCCCGTACGAGGAGAACGACGGGCGGGGCAAGGACCGGCCGGTGCTGGTCGTGGCCCGCGAAGCGGGCGGGCGGACCCTGCTGGCCGTGCAGCTGTCCAGCAAGCGGCACGACAGCGACCGCGAGTGGGTTCCGATCGGGACCGGGCCCTGGGACAGCGCGGGGCGGGAGTCCTGGGTGGACGTGGACAGGGTGCTCCGGGTGCACGAGTCGGGGATGCGGCGCGAGGCGTGCGCGCTGGACCGCGGGCGCTTCCAGCTCGTCGTGGACCGACTGCGCGAGCGCTACGGCTGGCAGTAACCGAGGGTGACCCCCAACCCCTGACGGGCGACGGTAACGCGGCCGGGTCCCACCACCAGGCAGGACTCAGCCGTCAGCCCGCTCGGCCCCCTCGGCCCCCTCAGCCCCCTCACCGCCGTCGCCGCCGTCGCCCTCCACCCGCACCTCATACCCCGCAAACCCCTCGAACTCCCCCTCGAACGCCCTCCGCGGCCCCGGGTTCCGGTCCAGCACCGCGAAGACCACGCGCTCGAACACCCCCGCGAACCGCCCCTCCAGCAGCCCCCTGAAGGCCTTGGCCACCTCCGCCGGGTCGTTCTGGAACACCCCGCAGCCCCAGGCCCCCAGCACCAGCCGCTCGTACCCGTGCAGCCCCGCCACCTCCAGGACGAGCTCCGCGCGCCGGGCCAGCGCCTGCGGGATCTCGGCCACGCGCTCCGGCTCCTGGCGGCGGATCGTGCCCGCGTTCGGGGCCGGGGAGGTGAGGAAGCCGACCTGGAAGGGGGTCTCCAGGAGGGTGCCGCGGTCATCGCGGAAGACGGGCACTCCGGGTGAGTGAATCACCCGGTCGGTGTAGAAGGTGCTGCGTTCCGCGCGGTGGACCTCGTAGTACTCCGGGGCCTCCAGCAGGGTCTCGTACAGGGCCGAGGCGCGGCACAGGGCCTCCTCCTGGGCCTTGGCCCCTCGGACGTATCCACCCCCGGGATTGCGGGCCGAAGCGAAGTTCAGGACCGCCACCCGGGGCTCCGCCGCCGCCACAGCCGCCGCACCCCCCACAGCCGCCGCACCCCCCGCAGCCGCCTCCAGCCCGCCCGGCGCGAGCCTGCGGGCCGCGACCGTGCTGCTCTCCCCCGTGACCTCGACGGCCGTCCGGGCGTCGAGGTCACGGTGAATCTCTTCGCCTGGAATGACATGGTTTGGGCCATATATTCTGGTTTCTGCCTTGGCTTCCGCCAGGGCGGCGGCCAGCTCCACCTGCCGTCCCGACCGCGTCCGGTAGCCGCCGGCCGCCAGGATTTCCGCGTTCTCCCGCGCGATCTCGCGCAATCTGCTGCTCACGCCGCCATCCTCCGTACCCGCATGAACCGGCGGCAACGTCTTTTCCCCGTAAGCATGGGTGCCCATGGGGCGGGTAGGCACGGGTGATGCCACGGCCGACGACAGGAGACGAGGACCGCTCATGCCAGAAGGTTCGCCCGTTACCCCCGCGCATTCCGCGCATCCCGCGCATTCCCCGATGACCGAGACCGAGGCCGAGGAGCTGATCCACGGCATCTGTTTCAAGACGGGCCCGCCCCGTTTCCTCGGCGCCGAGCTCGAATGGCTGGTCCTGGACGCCGAGCGGCCCGCCCTGCCCCTGCCTCCCGAGCGGCTGCGCGCCGCGCACGCCGCCGCCCGCGCCCTCCCCCTCCGCTCCCGGGTCACCGTCGAACCCGGCGGCCAGCTGGAGCTCAGTTCGGCCCCCGCCGAGTCCCTGACCGGATGCGTGGACGGCCTCCAAGCGGACCTGGCCGCCGTACGGGCCGCCCTGCTCGACCGGGGACTGGTGCTCCACGGCCTCGGCCACGACCCCCGCCGTCCGTACCGCCGCCTGCTGACGAGCCCGCGCTACGACGCGATGGAGGCCTACTTCGACCGCACCGGTCCGGCCGGGCGCGCCATGATGTGCGCCTCCGCCTCGGTGCAGGTCTGCGTGGACGCGGGCCACGAGGAGCCGGGCGCGCTGGGGTACGGCCGGCGCTGGCGGATGGCCCACCTGCTGGGCGCGGTCCTGGTGGCCGCCTTCGCCAACTCCCCCGCGCAGGAGGGCCCGTACGCCGGCTGGCGCTGCTCCCGCCAGGGCGTGTGGAGCGATCTGGACAGCCGGCGGGCGCTCGCCCCGCCGCTGGACGCGGATCCCCGGACCGGGTGGACCCGGCAGGCGCTGGACACCGAGGTGATGTGCGTACGGTCCTACGAGGGCGAGCCGTGGACGGCGCCGCGCGGCATGACCTTCCGCGACTGGCTGCGCGCGGACGGCCACCCAGGACCGCGCTCAGACCCCCGCCCGGGGCTCCGCAGGGCCACCGCCGATGACCTCGACTACCACCTGACCACGCTGTTCCCGCCGGTCCGGCCGCGCGGGCACCTGGAGCTGCGGATGATCGACGCGCAGCCCGGTGACGACGGCTGGCTGGTCCCGGTGGCCGTCGTGCACGCGCTGTTCGACGATCCGGCGGCGGCCGAGACCGCCTACCGGGCGGCCAAGGGGCTGGCCGACGCGTACGGCTCCGGGCCCGCGCCCCGCAATCCGCTCTGGCGGTCCGCCGCCCGCGACGGGCTGGCCGATCCGGAGCTGCGCACGGCCGCCACCGCCTGCTTCCGGGCGGCCGCCGAGGCGTTGCCCCGGCTCGGGGCGAGCACCCACGTCCAGGACACCGTCGGCGCGTTCGCCGAACGGTACGTCCTGCGCGGCCGGTGCCCGGCCGACGACCAGCCGCTTACGCCGTCGTGGTCCCCGTCCCAGCCGCAGCTCACCGGGAAGGAGGCCCGACAGTGACGACACACCCGGCATCCACGGAGTCCCTGCGCGAGCAGGCCGCCGCCGCCCTGACCTCCGCGCGGCTGCGTACGGCCGCGCTCACCGATGCGGTGAGCGACGCGGAGCTGACCGCCCAGCACTCCCCCCTGATGTCCCCGCTCGTCTGGGACCTCGCGCACATCGGGAACATGGAGGAGCTCTGGCTGCTGCGCCACGTGGCGGGCCGCGAGGCCATGCGCCCCGAGATCGACCCGCTGTACGACGCGTTCGAGCATCCGCGCTCCGAGCGGCCCAAGCTGCCGCTGCTCGGGCCCGCGGAGGCCCGTAAGTACGCCTCCGAGGTCCGCGGACGGGTCTTCGACCTGCTGGAGCGCACTCCGCTGGAGGGGACGGCCCTGCTCGACTCCGGCTACGTCTTCGGAATGATCGCCCAGCACGAACAGCAGCACGACGAAACCATGTTGATCACCCATCAGCTCCGCCACGGCGCGCCCGTGCTCGCCGCCCCCGATCCGGCTCCGCTGCGCGGACCGGCGCCCGTGGCCTCCGAAGTCCTGGTGCCCGGCGGTCCGTTCACCATGGGCACCTCGGTGGAGCCCTGGTCGCTGGACAACGAACGGCCCGCGCACGAGCGGGACCTGGCGCCGTTCTGGATCGACACGGTCCCGGTGACCTGCGCCGAATTCCAGGAGTTCATGGCGGACGACGGCTACCGCGAGCGCAGCCATTGGGCCCCGGAGGGCTGGGAGCAGATCCGGACGCACTCCATCGAGGCCCCGCTGTTCTGGCGCAGGGAGGGCGGCCAGTGGGTGCGCCGCCGCTTCGGGGTGACCGAGCCGGTGCCGGCCGACGAGCCGGTGCTGCACGTCAGCTGGTACGAGGCGGACGCGTACGCCCGCTGGGCGGACCGGCGGCTGCCCACGGAGGCGGAGTGGGAGAAGGCCGCCCGCTTCGACCCGGCGACGGGCCGCTCGACCCGCTATCCGTGGGGCGACTCGGATCCGACGCCCGAGCACGCCAATCTCGGCCAGCGCCATCTGCGCCCGGCCCGCGCGGGCAGCTACCCGGCCGGCGCCTCCCCGCTGGGGGTGCGCCAGCTGATCGGCGACGTGTGGGAGTGGACGGCCTCGGACTTCCTGCCGTACCCCGGGTTCCGCGCCTTCCCGTACCGGGAGTACTCGGAGGTGCTCTTCGGCCCGGAGCACAAGGTGCTGCGGGGCGGTTCCTTCGCGGTGGACCCGGTGGCCTGCCGGGGGACCTTCCGCAACTGGGACCTGCCGGTGCGCCGTCAGATATTCTCCGGGTTCCGGACCGCGAGGGATGCCTGATGTGCCGTCATCTCGCTTATCTGGGCCCGGAAATACCGCTCGCGAGACTGCTGAGCGAGCCGGAACATTCCCTGGTCCGCCAGTCCTGGCAGCCGCGCCGGCAGCGGTTCGGCACGGTCAACGCCGACGGGTTCGGAGTCGGCTGGTACGCGGAGGCCGACCCGGTGCCGGCCCGCTACCGGCGGCCCGGGCCCATCTGGGGCGACCCGGGCTTCGCGGACCTGGCCCGTGTGGTCCGCAGCACGGCCGCGCTGGCCGCCGTACGGGACGCCACGACGGCCGGGGCCGACGGGGAGGCCGCGGCGGCACCGTTCGCGGACGGGCCGTGGCTGTTCAGCCACAACGGCGCGGTGCGGAACTGGCCGGAGTCGGCGGCCCCGCTCGCGGCGGGCCTGCCGCCCGAGGCGCTGCTCCAGCTGGCCGCCCGCACGGATTCGGCGCTGGTCTGGGCGCTGGTTCTGCACCGGCTGCGCGCCGGGGACGAGCTCGGCGCGGCACTCGCGGAGCCGGTGCGGGAGCTGGCCTCGGCCGCGCCCGGCTCCCGGCTGAACCTGCTGCTGACGGACGGGGTCACGATCGCCGCGACGGCCTGGGGCGATTCGCTCTGGTACCTGGCCGACGCGCGGACGGGGCGCACCGTGGTGGCCTCCGAACCCTACGACGACGACACCCGGTGGTGCGAAGTGCCCGACCGGACCCTGCTGACCGCCACCCGTACGCGGGTCGAGTTGACCCCGCTCAAGGAGAACTCCCCGTGAACGACTTCCAGTTGACCCGAACCCTCGACGAGCACGCCGCGGAGACGGCGTTGCGCACGGATGTACTGAACGGTCTGACGGGCACGCCCAAGGTGCTGCCGCCGAAGTGGTTCTACGACGCCCGGGGCAGTGAACTCTTCGAGGAGATCACCCGGTTGCCCGAGTACTACCCGACCCGCGCGGAGCGGGAGATCCTGCTGGAGCGGGCGCGGGAGATCGCCACGGAGAGCGGGGCCCGGACCCTGGTGGAGCTGGGTTCCGGTTCCTCGGAGAAGACCCGGCACCTGATCGAGGCGCTGCCCGCGCTCCACACGTACGTGCCGGTGGACGTGAGCGAGAGCGCCCTGCGCGGGGCCGCGCAGACACTGCTCGCGGAGCATCCGGGGCTGCGGGTGCACGCGCTGCTCGCCGATTTCACGAGGGCGCTGCAGCTGCCGGACTCCCCCGGGCCCCGGCTGGTGGTGTTCCTGGGCGGCACGGTCGGGAACCTGCTGCCGCCGGAGCGGGCGGTGTTCCTGGCGTCCGTACGGGCGATGCTGTCGCCCGGGGACGCGCTGCTGATGGGTACGGACCTGGTGAAGGACGAGGCCGTGCTGGTGGCGGCGTACGACGACGCGCAGGGGGTGACGGCCGAGTTCAACAAGAACGTGCTGGCCGTCATCGACCGGGAGCTGGGCGCGGACTTCCACACCGCCGACTTCGAGCACGTGGCGGTGTGGAACAGGGAGGAGGAGTGGATCGAGATGCGGCTGCGGACCCGGCAGGAGGTGCTGGTGAAGATCCGGGCGCTGGACCTGGTGGTTCCGTTCGCGGCGGGCGAGGAGATCCTGACGGAGGTGTCCGCGAAGTTCCGTCAGGAGGGGGTGCGGAAGGAACTGGCTGCGGCAGGGCTGGAGTTGACCCAGTGGTGGACGGATGCGGCGGGACGTTTCGCGCTGTCCCTGTCGGTGGTCGACGGCTCCGTGGTCGACGGCTCCGTGGCCGAAGGCTCCCTCCTCGGCGAAGCGGCGGCCTGAGCGGGAATGCCGGCGAGCGGGGCCGGGCCTGACGCGGCCGTGACGGCCCGCTGAGCCGCCGCCGCGAGGTCCCGCCGGTCCGCGTACCGGCCCGGCGGGATCCGCGGCAGCAGTCGCACTTCGGCCCGGATCCCGCGGGCGCGGGCGATCCGCCACAGCGAGGCGGTCAGCGGGTCGTCCCCGACGAAGGCGGGCGCCGCGGCGAGCGATCCGTCGGCGCCCAGGTAGGACAGGCGCACGGGCTGTACGGGTACCCGGGCGTCCAGGGCCGACTGGAACGCGGCCCTGCGGAAGGGCCCCTGGGCGCGCCCGCACCACGTGGAGCCCTCGGGGAAGACGGTGACCCGGTCGCCGGCCGTCAGGGCGCGGGTGACGGCCCGGACGGTGTCGGGCAGGGCCCGGATCCGGTCGCGTTCGATGAACAGGGTCCCGGAGCGCCCGGCGAGGCGGCCGAGGACCGGCCAGGAGCGGATGTCGCTCTTGGCCAGCATCCGGCAGGGCACGGCCGCGGCGACGAGCGGGATGTCCAGCCAGGAGATGTGGTTCGGGACGATGAGCCGGCCGCCGTCCGGGCCGGTGCTCCCGTGCACGGTGATCCGTATGCCGAAGGCCCGTACCAGTGCGGTCGCCCAGGCCCGGACCACCGCGCGCCGGGGGCCGGCCGGCAGCAGCCGGACCGGCGCGGAGCCCAGGATCCCGGCGAGGATCAGGGCGACGGCGGCGGTGAGCCGGAGCACGGCGTGCGGGACGCTCGCGGTGGCACCTTCGTGACCGGCGCAGGCTTCGGGGGTGCAGGGCGAGGTGGGCAGCCAGACGCTCATGCGCTCGGGACGAGGGAGAGGAAGTGCTTGAGGTAGCGCGGGTTGGTGCGGCGCAGGGAGAGCAGCACGTACAGGTCGGTGCAGCCGAACTCGGCGTCCAGCGCGGGCTCACCGCAGACCCAGGCACCGAGGCGCAGGTAGCCGCGCAGCAGCGGGGGCAGTTCCATGCGGGCGGGGAATTCGATGCCCTCGGGGTTCCACGGGGTGTGGGGGGTGACCCGGTACTCCTGCGGGGCCAGGGCGCGGGCCAGGGCGGCTTCGCGGGTGGCGGCGGCCAGTACCCCGCCGTCGGCGAGCGGTATCGAGCAGCAGCCGGCGAGCCAGTTGTGGCCGGAGCGGTCCATGTAGCGGGCGAGGCCGGCCCAGATCAGGGCGATGACGGCGCCGTTGCGGTGGTCGGGGTGGACGCAGGAGCGGCCGACCTCGACCAGGTCGGGGCGGATGGGGGCGAGGGCGGAGAGGTCGAACTCTCCCTCGGAGTAGAGGCGGCCCGCGACGGCGGCGCGCTCCGGGGGGAGCAGCCGGTAGGTGCCGACGACCTGCTCGGTCTCCTCCTCGACGACGAGGAGGTGGTCGCAGTAGGCGTCGAAGGCGTCGATGTCGAGGCCCGGCTCGGGGCTGTGCAGGCGGGCTCCGAGCTCGCCCGCGAACACCTGGTGGCGCAGCCGCTGGGCGGCGCGCACCTCGTCCTCGTTGCGGGCGAGCCGTACGGCGTAGCGGGGGCCGGTGGCGGCGGGGACGCCCGTGGCGATGGAGGGGAGGGGGGACGTGGGGAGGGAAGACGGGGACAGGGGTGCGATCGTCATGGCGGCTCCTGATCCGGGCGCGGAGGGCGCCAGGCCGGCAGGTGTGCGGCCTGGCTCCTTTACTTCTTCCGTGACCGGCTGGATTCGACATGACAGCGCAGCGGCAGTTGGATGTGCTCCCGCTGAACTCGGCGGAAGCCGTCCCGCCCGGCGGCCGGTCAGCGGTCGGAGTTGAGCACCTTGCCGATCGCGTCGGAGGCCTCCCGGGCGGCCTGCCTGGGGTCCCGGCCGGTGAGCACGGCCGTCATGTAGGGCTTGATCGGGTTCTTGGCCTCGACCTCGGCCCAGCGGGCCGACTTCGGCGTGGCCCGGCCCTGGGCGGCGCCGGGGGCCATGGCGGCGGCGCCCTCGTAGCCCTCGACGACGTGGGCGAGGGTGGTCTTGTTCGGTACGTAGCTCATCGTCCGGGCGAGCTCGGTCTGCCACCGCTCGCCGACCAGGGCCGTGATCACGTCCACGGCGCCCCGGCGGTTCTTCGTGCGCTCCGGGATGATCAGGTCGGAGCCGCCGGTGAACACGGCGCCGACCTTGTCGGAGGTCTTGCCGGGGATCGGGAAGAAGCCGAGCTTGCCCTTGAGCGCGGGGTTGGCCGCCTCGATCGCGGCGGCCTGGCTCGGTGGGGCGATGATCTGGGCGACCTGGCCGCGGGCGAAGACCTCCGACTGCGGGGGCGTCTCCTCGTCGGCGCCCTTGGGGCCGTCGCCCAGGGCCTGGAGCTGCTTGTAGAACTCCATCCCGGCCAGCGCCTTGTCGTCGGCGAGGGAGCCGACCCACTCTCCACCGGTCTCGACGGCGAGTTCGCCGCCCTCGTCCCAGACGAATCCGGCGAGGACGTACCAGTTCTGCCCGGCGAGGTAGATGCCCTGCTGGTCGCCCTTGTCGAGCTTCTGGGTGGTCTGGAGCCACTCCTGCCGGTTCTTGGGCGTGGTCTTGACGCCGGCGTTCGCGAAGAGCTCCTTGTTGTAGATGACCACCCGGTTGGCGGCGTACCAGGGGATGCCGTACTGGGCGCCGTCGATGCTGCCCGGGTCGGCGAGGCCCCCCAGCCAGTCCTTGCTGCCCCAGGTGCGCAGGCCTTCGAGGGTGAGCTCCTCGATGCCGCCGTTCTCGATGTACTGGGCGACCTGGGTGCTGCCGACTTCGATGACGTCGGCGCTCTCCGCGCTCTTGCCGTCGAGGACGGCGTTGACCTTGTCTCCGATGCCCGTCCACTCCTGGATCTTCACTTCCAGGTCGACGCCGGGGTGTTCCTTCTCGAACGACTCGGTGAACCTGCCGATGAACTCCTCGGAGGCGCTGCCCTTCATCAGCCAGAGCGTCACCTTCTGAGCACCTCCCGCCGAGCCTGCCAACTGGCTGCAGCCCGTGAGGGCGGAGGCGGCCACGAGGGCGGTGCACACGGCGAGGAAGCGTCTCTTCACGAAGGTCACCTTCTGCGGGCTCGGCGTCTCGGATGGCTAGAAAATTGGCATAGACCAATGAGCCGGTCAAGGGGCTTCCCTGGGTGATTGTTCGCGCAAAGTTCGCGGAGCCGGACTTACTGGGGCACCGTAGAAACAGGCAAAAGCCACCACCTGTCGGGAGACACCCATGTCCAACCACACGTACCGGGTTACCGAGATCGTCGGCACCTCCCACGAGGGCATCGATCAGGCCATCCGCAACGGCGTGGCCCGCGCGGGCCAGACCCTCAGAAACCTGGACTGGTTCGAGGTCGTCCAAGTACGCGGACACATCGAGAACGGGGAGATCGCCCACTACCAGGTGGGGCTCAAGGTCGGCTTCCGCCTCGACGGCGAGGACTGAACGCAGGACCCCCGCCGACCCGCCACGGGCTCAGGTCCGCCCCTCGACCTCCTGGGCGGACTTGAGCTCGGGCGCGTCCGCCGCCCAGTCCGCGAGGACCACCCGGAAACCCGCGGCCCGGGCGGCCTGGCACACCAGCTCGTCGTCGTCCACGAGCATCCTCACCTCGCGGCCCCGGGCGAGCCGCCCCAGCACCTCCAGCTTGGCCGTCCGGGCCGGCCGCCGGTCCTGGTTGCCGCGCATCCACAGCCGCCCCTCGGGCAGCCCGTGCCGGGCGAGCCAGTCGAGCGTGTCCGCCCGGCAGCGCTCGGGGCGCCCCGTCAGGTACACGACCTCGCAGTCCTCCGCGCTCTCCACCGCCAGCGCCACGCCGCGCCCGAGCGGCGGGTCGGCCGGGGCGGCTGCGAAGAAGCCGCTCCAGTCCCGGGGGCGGCGCTCCAGGAAGTGCTGGCGGTGACCGGTGTCCGCCAGGGTGTTGTCGATGTCGAAGACGGCAAGCTGCCGGGGCGTGTTCGCACTCATCCCGCCAGCCTAGGCGGGGGAATCCTCAGGGCTCCCGTGCGTTGAGACCCGTGTGATCCGAAAAGTCTCGATACTCGACCGGTCCCGCACCCGCGAGGGCCACCCGGCCGCCGGCGCCCTGCGGGACACCGTGGAGCTGGCCCGCGCCGCCGAGGAGCTCGGCTACCACCGTTTCTGGGTCTCCGAGCACCACAGCGTGCCCGGGGTCGCCGGCTCCGCGCCGACCGTGCTGGCCGCCGCGGTCGCCGCGGCGACCGCTCGGATCCGCGTCGGCACGGGCGGGGTGATGCTGCCCAACCACCAGCCGCTGGTCGTCGCGGAGCAGTTCGGGGTACTGGAATCGCTCTTCCCCGGCCGCATCGACATGGGCCTCGGCCGCTCCGTCGGCTTCACCAACGGCATCCGGCGCGCACTGGGCCGCGACACCGGCGACGCCGACCGCTTCGAGGAGCAGCTGACCGAGCTGCTGGGCTGGCTCGACGGCACCCAGCGGGCGCACCCCGAAGTGCACGCCCGCCCCGCCGAGGGGCTGGGCATACCGGCGTACGTGCTGGCCACCGGCGAGGGGGCGGGCATCGCAGCCCGGGCCGGGCTGCCGCTGGTGGTGGGCGACCTGCGGGCCCGCGGCCGGGTCGCGGAGATCGTCGAGGCGTACCGCGAGGAGTTCCGCCCCTCCGCGCGGGGCACGGAGCCCTACGTGGTGGTCTCCGGGACCGTCGCGGTCGCGGCCACCACCGAGGCGGCACGGCGCATCCTGATCCCGGAGGCCTGGTCCCTCGCTCACGCGCGCACCCGCGGCAGTTTCCCCCCGCTGCGGCCGGCCGAGGAGGTGGAGGCGATGGAGATGACCGCCAAGGAGCGGGAGCTGTACGAGGGCGCGCTGGCCGGGCACGTCCACGGCACCGAGGAGCAGGTCGCGGCGCAGCTGGCCGAGGTCGCGGAGCTGACCGGCGCGGACGAGCTGCTGGTCACCACGTCCACGTACGACCGGACGGCCCTGCTGGACTCCTTCTCGCGACTGGCCCGCGTGGCCGGGCTCTAGACTGGGACGAATGCACCAGTCGGACCAGTCCCCCGAGCCCTCTGCCCACCACGACCCCTTCGTACGGGTCCGAGGGGCCCGGGAACACAACCTGCGCGGGGTCGACGTGGACGTTCCCCGCGACGCGCTGACCGTGTTCACCGGGGTGTCCGGCTCCGGGAAGAGCTCGCTCGCCTTCGGCACGCTCTACGCCGAGGCCCAGCGCCGGTACTTCGAGTCGGTGGCGCCGTACGCCCGCCGGCTCATCCACCAGATCGGCGCGCCCAAGGTGGACTCGGTGACCGGGCTGCCGCCGGCCGTCTCGCTGGAACAGCGCCGCTCCTCCCCCGGCGCGCGCTCCTCGGTCGGTACGGTGACCCTGCTCTCCAACTCCCTGCGCATGCTGTACTCCCGGGCCGGAACCTACCCGCCGGGTGCGGAGCGGCTGGACTCCGACGCCTTCTCCCCCAACACCGCCGCCGGCGCCTGCCCTTCGTGCCACGGGATCGGCCGGATCCACCGCACCAGCGAGGAACTCCTCGCGCCCGACCCGGGGCTGTCGATCCGTCAGGGTGCCATCGCCGCCTGGCCCGGCGCCTGGCAGGGCAAGAACCTGCGGGACGTCCTGGAGGCGCTGGGACACGACGTGGACCGGCCCTGGCGGGAGCTGCCGGCGCGGGACCGCGAGTGGATCCTGTTCACCGAGGAGCAGCCGGTGGTCACGGTGCACCCGGTGCGGGAGGCCGAGCGGATCCAACGGCCCTACCAGGGCACGTACATGAGCGCCCACCGCTACGTCATGCGGACCTTCGCGGACAGCAAGAGCGCCACCCTGCGGGCCCGCGCCGAGAAGTTCCTCGCCGATTCCCCGTGCCCGGCCTGCGAGGGGCGGCGGCTGCGACCGGAGGCCCTGGCCGTGAGATTCGCACGGTACGGGATCGCGGAACTGGCGGCGATGCCGCTGTCCGAGCTGGACGCCGTACTGGCCTCAGCGCACGCTCCTGGGGAGGCGGCCCGGGTGCTCGCCGAGGACCTGCGCTCGCGGATCGGGCCGGTCGTCGAGCTGGGGCTCGGCTATCTGAGCCTGGACCGCACCGCGCCCACCCTGTCCGCGGGCGAGCTCCAGCGGCTGCGGCTGGCGACGCAGCTGCGGTCGGGGCTGTTCGGGGTGGTGTACGTACTGGACGAGCCGTCGGCGGGGCTGCACCCGGCCGACACCGAGGCGCTGCTCGGCGTACTGGACCGGCTGAAGGCGGCCGGGAACACGGTGTTCGTGGTGGAGCACCATCTGGACGTGGTCCGGCACGCGGACTGGCTGGTGGACGTGGGTCCGCTCGCCGGGGAGCACGGCGGGCAGGTGCTGTACAGCGGGCCGCCGCGGGCGCTGGCCGGGGTCGCGGAGTCGGCGACGGCACGGCACCTGTTCCCGGAGCGGGGGTCCGCGCCCGCGCGCACGGTGCGGGCGGCGAGCGGGGCGGTGCGGCTCAGCGGGGTCGACGCGCACAACCTGCGGAACGTGGACGCCGAGTTCCCGCTCGGGGTGTTCACGGCGGTGACCGGGGTGTCGGGGTCGGGGAAGTCCACGCTGGTGGGCCGGGCGCTGGCCCGGGAGGTCGGGGAGCGGCTGGCGGAGCCGGAGTTTCCGGTACGGCGACTGGTGGAGGTGGACCAGAAGCCCATCGGCCGGACCCCCCGCTCCAATCTGGCCACGTACACGGGCCTGTTCGATGTGGTGCGGCGGCTGTTCACGGCGACCCCGGAGGCGAAGGCGCGGGGCTGGAAGGCGGGCCGGTTCTCCTTCAACGTGGCGGGCGGCCGGTGCGAGACCTGTCAGGGCGAGGGCTTCGTCTCGGTGGAGCTGCTGTTCCTGCCGAGTACGTACGCCCCGTGCCCGCAGTGCGCGGGCGCCCGGTACAACGCCGAGACGCTGGAAGTCCGTTACGCGGGGCTCAACATCGCCGAGGTGCTCGGCCTGACGGTGGAGTCGGCGGCCGGGTTCTTCGCGGAGGTCCCGGCGGCGGCGCGGAGCCTGCGGGCGCTGGAGGACATCGGGCTCGGCTACCTGCGGCTGGGCCAGCCCGCGACGGAGCTGTCGGGCGGTGAGGCCCAGCGGATCAAGCTGGCCACGGAGCTCCAGAGGCTGCGCCGCGACCACACCCTGTACCTGCTGGACGAGCCGACGACGGGACTGCATCCGGCCGATGTACGGGTGCTGCTGCGGCAGTTGCACGGGCTGGTGGATGCCGGGCACTCGGTGGTGGTCGTGGAGCACGACATGGAGGTGGTGGCGGGCGCGGACTGGGTCATCGACCTGGGCCCGGGCGGCGGCACGGACGGCGGCCGGATCGTTGCCGCGGGCACCCCGTCGGAGGTGGCACGGGCGTCGGCCGGCCGCACGGCTCCGTACCTGGCCCGGGCTCTGGGTGCGTCGTCCACCGGCGGTTAGGCTGCCCGCATGTTCTGGAAGCGTCTTGGGGACTCCGCGGCGACGGAGGAACCGGTCTCGGCCGTCGAGCGTCCCGCACCGGTGGAGCGGCGTCCACCCGAGCCGTGGGATCCCGCCCTGCCGTGTGCTCGGCTGCCGGTGCACAACCGCGGGCAGAAACCGTTGGAGCTGTTCATCGAGCCGTACTGCTTCAGCGAGTGGCTGGAGCCGGACCAGCAGGTCACGGTCATCACCCTGGGGTCCACCGACGACCCGGACCGGCCGTGGTCGGGCACGCTCGCGCCGGACGAGCCGTTCCATGTCGACTACCACCCGGACCTGTTGGTGGTCTGGCCGAACGGCGGGACGTTCCTGATCGTGGACGCCGACGGGAACGAGATGGCCCGGTTCTGAGGGCTCAGGCGTCGCCCGGCAGCAGCTGCTGCGAGAGTTCGCGGAAGCTCCACTGCCCCTGTCGGCGGGTGAACATCCAGACGAGGTCGTAGCGGTCGGGCCAGGTCGCGGGGAGTCCGAGGACCCGGTCGGCGCCGAGCGCGCGCACCAGGCGGGGGACGCCGGTGTGCTCCCAGCAGACCAGTACGGGCATCGGGGCGGCCAGCGCGGCGTGTACGAGGGCCGGTTCGGCGCCGAGGGCGAACTCGGCGCGTACGGGGGTGCGCAGGGCGGTGGCCAGCGCGGTCACGGTCTGCCTGCACCGGGCCGGGGCGCCCGTCTTGCCGCCGGCCGCGAACACGGCGGCGGGGCGGGGCAGCGCGGAGCCGCGGGCGGGCGGGAAGAGGCGCGGGAGTGCCTCGGCCCGGCGCCAGCCGCGTCCGGCGAGCGAGCCGGGGTCGTCCTCGCCGTCCTCGTCCGAGCCGGTGTCACCGGCGTACGGCTTCTCCGCATGCCGGATCACCATGACCAGGGCGTCCTTCGGCCCGGCCTGCGGTCCGGGGGCCGGGCCCGCCGCGGGTTCCTCGGCGGAGCAGCCGGCCGCCGCCAGCGGGGCGAGGGCGGCGGCCAGTACGGCTCGGCGGCGCGGTCCGGACCCGGCGGGGGGATGGGGCATGGGTGCACTGTCCCCCACGGCCGGGACCGCGCCGGGGCGCGGCGCGGCGTACGGCCCGTACGAGCGCCCGGTCGGCGGATCGGGTCAGCCGGTCGGCCCAGGCCGGGGGAACCCGGGTCGGCGGCGACCCGGCCGGGGCCGGCCGGCGCCCGTACGGGGGTGTGTGGGAGCGGGGCGGGTCAGCCCTTGCGGACCGCGCGCAGCCATTCCTTGTTCATCGCGGCGATCGACGGCAGCGGGATGCCCTTCGGGCAGGCCGTGGCGCATTCGCCGGTGAGGGTGCAGCCGCCGAAGCCCTCGTCGTCCATGCGGGCCACCATGTCCAGGACCCGGGTCTCGCGTTCCGGCGAGCCTTGCGGGAGGACGTTGAGGTGGTTGACCTTGGCGGAGGTGAACAGCATCGCGGAGCCGTTGGGGCAGGCCGCCACGCACGCCCCGCAGCCGATGCACTCGGCGTGCTCGAAGGCGTAGTCGGCATCGGCCTTGGGGACGGCCGTGGCGTGTGCCTCGGGGGCGGCGCCCGTGGGGGCGGTGATGTAGCCGCCGGCCTGGATGATGCGGTCGAAGGCACCCCGGTCGACGACGAGGTCCTTCACCACCGGGAAGGCCGCGGCCCGCCAGGGCTCGACGTCGATGGTGTCGCCGTCGGCGAAGGACCTCATGTGCAGCTGGCAGGTGGTCGTGCGCTCCGGGCCGTGCGCGTCGCCGTTGATGACGAGGCTGCAGGCGCCGCAGATGCCCTCGCGGCAGTCGTGGTCGAAGGCGACCGGGTCCTCGCCGCGGAGGATGAGGTCCTCGTTGAGGGTGTCGAGCATTTCGAGGAAGGACATGTCCTTCGATATGCCGTCAACCTCGTAGGAGGCCATGGCGCCGGGGGCGTCGGCGTTCTGCTGGCGCCAGACGCGCAGGGTGAGCTTCATGCGTAGCTCCGCTGGGTGGGGTGGACGTACTCGAAGACGAGGTCTTCCTTGTGCAGGACGGGAGCGGCGCCGGTGGCCGTGAACTCCCAGGCGGCGGCGTAGGAGAACTCCTCGTCGCGGCGCTCGGCCTCGCCGTCCGGGGTCTGGGACTCCTCGCGGAAGTGGCCGCCGCAGGATTCGGCGCGGTGCAGGGCGTCGAGGCACATCAGCTCGGCGAGTTCGAGGTAGTCGACGATCCGGTTGGCCTTCTCCAGCGACTGGTTGAACTCCTCGCCGCTGCCCGGGACCTTGATGCGGCGCCAGAACTCCTCGCGGATCTGCGGGATCCGGTCGAGGGCCTTGCGCAGGCCCTCGTCGGTGCGGGCCATCCCGCAGTACTCCCACATGAGCTCGCCGATTTCGCGGTGGAAGGAATCGGGGGTGCGGTCGCCGTCGACGGCGAGGAGTCGCGCGAGGCGCTCACGGGTTTCCCGTACGACGGCCACGGCCTCGGGGTGGGTGTCGTCGGCGGCGTCCTGGTGGGGGTTGCGCGCCAGGTAGTCGTTGATCGTGGAGGGGAGCACGAAGTAGCCGTCGGCGAGGCCCTGCATCAGGGCGGAGGCGCCGAGGCGGTTGGCTCCGTGGTCGGAGAAGTTGGCCTCGCCGATGGCGAAGAGGCCGGGGACGGTGCTCTGGAGGTCGTAGTCGACCCACAGTCCGCCCATCGTGTAGTGCACGGCGGGGTAGATCCGCATGGGGACCTCGTACGGGTTCTCCGCGGTGATCCGCTCGTACATGTCGAAGAGGTTGCCGTACTTCTCGGCGACCTTGTCGCGGCCCATGCGGCGGATGGCGTCGGCGAAGTCGAGGTAGACGCCCTGGCCGCCGGGGCCGACGCCGCGGCCCTCGTCGCAGACGTTCTTGGCCGCGCGGGAGGCTATGTCGCGGGGCACGAGGTTGCCGAAGGAGGGATAGATCCGCTCCAGGTAGTAGTCGCGTTCCGCTTCGGGGATCTCGGCGGCGGGGCGGGTGTCGCCCTTGGCCTTGGGGACCCAGATGCGGCCGTCGTTGCGCAGGGACTCGCTCATCAGGGTGAGCTTGGACTGGTGGTCGCCGGTGCGCGGGATGCAGGTGGGGTGGATTTGAGTGAAGCAGGGGTTGGCGAAGTAGGCGCCGCGCCGGTGCGCCCGCCAGACGGCGGTCGCGTTGGAGTTCATGGCGTTGGTGGAGAGGTAGAAGACGTTGCCGTAGCCGCCGGTGGCGAGGACGACGGCGTCCGCGAAGTGGGTGGAGATCTCGCCGGTGATCAGGTCGCGGGCGACGATGCCGCGGGCCCGGCCGTCGATGGTGATCAGGTCGAGCATCTCGGTGCGGGCGTGCATCTCGACGTTGCCGGCGGCGATCTGCCGGGACAGCGCCTGGTAGGCGCCGAGCAGGAGCTGCTGGCCCGTCTGGCCGCGGGCGTAGAAGGTGCGGGAGACCTGGACGCCGCCGAAGGAGCGGGTGTCCAGGAGGCCGCCGTACTCGCGGGCGAAGGGCACGCCCTGGGCCACGCACTGGTCGATGATCTCGACGGAGATCTGGGCGAGGCGGTGGACGTTGGACTCGCGGGCGCGGAAGTCGCCGCCCTTGACGGTGTCGTAGAAGAGGCGGTGTACGGAGTCACCGTCGTTGCGGTAGTTCTTGGCGGCGTTGATGCCGCCCTGGGCGGCGATGGAGTGGGCGCGGCGCGGCGAGTCGGAGAAGCAGAACTGGACGACGTGGTAGCCCTGCTCGGCGAGAGTCGCGCCGGCGGCACCGCCCGCCAGGCCGGTGCCGACGACGATTACGGTGTGCTTGCGGCGGTTGGCCGGGTTGACCAGCTTGGCCTCGAAGCGGCGGCGGTCCCATCGTTCGGCGACGGGGCCCGCGGGGGCCTTGGTGTCGCGGACGGGTTCGCCGGTGGTGTGGTTGGCGTAGGCGCTCATGGTCAGTTCACCACTCCGGTCATGACGGCCACGGGTACGGAGACGAAGCCCGCGAAGAGGACGAGTGCGAGGGTGTTCGCGAGGAGCTTCAGCGTCCGGTCGCGGCGGGCGTTGCCGACGCCGAGGGTCTGGGCGGCGCTCCAGAAGCCGTGCCGGATGTGCAGGCCGAGGGCGGCCATCGCCACGAGGTAGATGGTGTTGCCGTACCAGGTGGAGAAGGTGGCGAGGACGTTCTCGTAGGGGTGGCCGGCCCAGGCGCGCTCGTTGACGGTGAGCGTGGTGAGGTCGAGCAGGTGCCAGACGATGAAGAGGGCGAGGATGATGCCGCCCCAGCGCATGGTGCGGGTGGCGTAGCTCGCGCGGCGGCGCTTGTGCGCGTACTTGACCGGGCGCGCCTTGATGTCGCGACGGCTGAGCTGGTACGCGGACACGGCGTGGGCGACGACGGCGGCGAGCAGCACCACGCGGACGATCCACAGGGCCCACTCGTGGTGCAGGAAGGGCTCGCCGAGGGTGCGCAGCCAGTGCGCGTAGCCGTTGAACTCGGCCGCCCCGAAGAAGATCTTGAGGTTGCCGAGCATGTGCACGACGAGGTAACCGAGCATGATCAGCCCGGAGACCGCCATGACGGTCTTCTTTCCGATGGTGGAGCCCCAGACGGTCGGCGCCATGGGGCCGCCTGTCCTGGTCCGCGTTGCCAGAGCCATGTCATCGAAGGTAGGGACCTAAGACCCGAAAGGTCCAAGACATGATGTCGGTCATCTTGATAGACATTGACTATGCAATTCCAGCAGCTCCTGTATTTCGTCGCCGTCGCCGAGACCCGCCACTTCACCCGGGCCGCCGAGCGGGTGCACGTGGCCCAGCCCTCGCTGTCGCAGCAGATCAAGGCGCTCGAACGGGAACTGGGGGCCGAACTCTTCAGCCGGGCGCGGGGCAACATCTCGCTCACCGACGCGGGTGAGGCGCTGCTGCCGCTGGCCCGGCGGATCCTGGCCGACGCGGACACCGCCCGGCAGGAGGTGCAGGAGCTGGCGCAGCTGCGGCGCGGGCGGATCAGGCTGGGGGCCACGCCGAGCCTGTGCACGGGCCTGCTCCCGAACGTGCTGCGCGCCTTCCATGCCGCCCATCCGGGGATCGAGCTGCTGATCGAGGAGAGCGGTTCGCTGGACCTCGTACGGGAACTCGCGCGCGGGGCCCTGGACCTGGCGCTGATCGCGCTCCCGCTGCCGCCTTCGGCCCCGGCGCTGACCACGGTGGAGCTGCTGACGGAGGACCTCGTGGTGGTCTCCTCGGCGGAGCTCCCGGCGCCCGGTGCGGGCCGTGAGCTGGCCATCGCGGACCTGCGCGACCAGCCGATGGTGATGTTCCGGCACGGCTACGACCTGCGGGAGCTGACCGTGACGGCCTGCCGCGCCGAGGGCTTCGAGCCCGTGTTCACCGTGGAGGGCGGCGAGATGGACGCCGTACTGGGCTTCGTGCGGGCGGGGCTCGGCATCGCGGTGGTACCGGCGATGGTGGTGGATCACGCCGGACCGGGGCTGCGCGCGACCCCGCTGGCCGGCTCCCCGCTGCGCCGGACCATCGCCCTGGCCCACCGCACCGACGTCGCTCCCCCGCGCGCGGCCCGCGAGCTCAGGCGCATGCTGCTGGACTGACCCGCGGCGCGGCGCGGGAAACGGTCAGGCCGTGCGTATCGGCAGGGCCTGGTCCAGCCCGCCCGCCAGCATCGCGAAGGCCCGGTCGGCATCGGCGGCGGCCGCCGGGTGGGCCTCGTCGGCGCTGCTCCCGGAGTCGATGCGGCGCCAGTTCTCCCGGCCCAGCTCGTGACGGACGGTCACCAGGTGCAGGGCCGCCAGCCGTGCGGTGAGGGGCGGGACGGATTCGGCCTCCAGCACGGCGGCGAGCATCTCGACCTCGCGCGCGCCGTAGTGGGCTATCCGGGCCTGCAGGCTCGCGGTCGAGTAGAGCAGCCGCTGGAAGGCGACGACATCGGGGTGGTCGCAGAGCCCGGTGATCGGGTCCCGCCGGTCGAGCGCCTCGATGAAGTGCGCCCGGACGGCGCCGACGGGCCCCTGACCGGCCGGCCGGTCGCGCACGACGCGCGCCGCCTCGTCCTGGTGGTCGGCGAACCGGTCCAGGACGAGGTCCTCCTTGCTCGGGAAGTACCGGAACAGCGTGGGCTTGGAGACCTCCGCGGCGGCGGCGACATCCGCCACCGAGACCTCGTCGAAGCCGTGCTCCAGGAAGAGTTCGAGCGCCGTGGCCGCCAGCTGGCGACGCGTGCGGAGCTTCTTGCTCTCCCGCAGTCCAGACGTGTTGTCCATGCGCCCAGCGTAGCATGAAATCTTGACCGGGTTATTTTTGAGATCGAGTAATTTTTGTAACCGGGTTGCTTTTTCTCTCGGAAGGCGCTCTCCTGGAGTCATCGACGACGAGAGGACCTCCGATGACCGACGTACTGATCGTGGGCTCCGGCCCCACCGGGCTCACCCTTGCCTGCGACCTGGCCCTGCGCGGCATTGCCGTCCGCGTGCTCGACGGACGGTCCGGCCCCCACCGCGAGTCCCGCGGCAAGGGCCTCGCACCGGAGAGCGTGGCGGCGCTCGCGCGGCTCGGCGCCGCAGAGCGGGTGACCGCCGTCGGCACGCGGGGCCTGATCCTGCGGAAGTACTTCGACGGCGACCACATCAGCGACACCCCGGCCGGCGACGGCATCCTCATCGGGCAGTGGCAGGTGGAAGAGGCCCTCCGCGAGCGGCTCGCCGGCCTCGGCGTCCGGGTCGAGTACGAAGCCCGGGTCACCGGGATCACCCAGGACGGCTCGGGGGTCACCGCCCGGCTCGGGGACGGCCGTTCGGTCCGCGCCGGGTACGCGGCCGGATGCGACGGCGGCCACAGTTCGGTCCGCAGCCTCCTCGGGATCACCTTCGAGGGGCACACGGAGGAGACGGAGACGATGGTCATCGGTGACGTGCGGGCGCCCGGACTGAGCCGGGCGTACTGGCACCAGTGGTTCACCTCGGACGGCGGCGGGATACTGCTCTGCCCGATACCGGGGACCGAGACCTTCCAGCTCCAGGCCTCACCGGAGCGCGCCGAGAGCGGCGAGCCGCTGCCGCCCTCCCTGGAGGGCTTCCAGCGGCTGTTCGACCGGCACGCCAGGGTCCCGGGGATCCGGCTGGCGGATCCCACCTGGCTCTCGGCCTGGCGGGTCAACGTCCGCATGGCCGGCAGGCTGCGGGAGGGCCGCGTCTTCCTCGCCGGGGACGCCGCGCACGTACACCCGATAGCCGGAGGCCTGGGCATGAACACCGGGATACAGGACGCGGCCGCCCTCGGCCGCACCCTGGCCGACGCCCTCACCGGACCCGCCGGGCCCGGCGTGCTCGACGGCTACGAGGCCGAACGGCTGCCGGCCGCCGCCCGCGTGCTCGCCGACACCACGGCACGGCACGAGCGGGTGCGGGCCGCGGTGCGCGAGCCCGGCCGCGGCACCGAGGCCGGGATGGCCTGACCTGGCGGCCCGGCCCGCGTCAGGAGGGCGACGGCACGGCGTCCGAGAGGGAGAGGGTGTGGATGCGGTCGGGGGCGCCGGGGCGGGCGTAGTACCAGCCCTGGGCGGTGTCGCAGCCGAGGGCGCGCAGCTGGGCGGCCTGGGCTCCGGTCTCCACGCCCTCGACGGTCACGGCGAGTTCGAGGCTGTGGGCGAGGGCGACGATCCCCTCCACGATCTTGACGTCGACCGGGTTGGCGGGGCTCTGCTGCATCCCCTTGGTGAACGACCGGTCCAGTTTCAGGACGCTGACGGGGAGGCGGCGCAGGTTGGCCAGGTTCGAATAGCCGGTGCCGAAGTCGTCGAGCGCGATGTCCACGCCCAGGGCGGCGAGCCGGCGCAGCGGTTCCAGGAGTTCGTCGTCGGCTCCTATCAGGGCCGATTCGGTCACCTCCAGGCACAGGGCACCCGGGGCGAGGCCGGACTTCTCCAAGACCGCCACGGTGTCGGCGACCAGCCCGGGGTGGTGCAGCTGAGTGGGGGAAAGGTTGACGTTGATCCGCAGGGACGCGCCGCCGTGCTGGCGCTGCCAGTTGCGGGCCTGGCGGACGGACTCCTCCAGGACCCAGCGGCCGAGCGGCACGATCAGCCCGGTCCGTTCGGCGAGCGGGATGAAGCGGTCCGGGCCCAGCACCCCGTGCTGCGGGTGCGACCAGCGCACCAGCGCCTCGGCTCCGTGCACGGTGCCGTCGTGCATGTGCACCAGCGGCTGGTACTCGATGAAGAACTCCCCGCGCTCCAGCGCCGCGGGCAGTGCGTTGGTCAGGCCGTGCCGGGTGATGGCGCGGGCGTCGGCCTCCGCGTCGGCGAACTCGAAGCGGTTGCCGCCGGCCGCCTTGGCCCGGTACATCGTGATGTCGGCGCTGCGCAGCACCTCCGCCGGGGTGCGTTCCTTCACGCTGCCCTCGACGACGCCGATGCTGCCGCGCACGGTCAGCTCGCGGCCCTCCAGCTGGATCGGCGTGGACAGGGCGGACAGGATCCGGACCGCGAGGTCGGTCACCTTCTGCTCGGTGTCGCCGCCGGTGGTCAGGGCGACGAACTCGTCGCCGCCGAGCCGTGCGACGACCTCGCCGGGGCCGGTCGCGCAGCTCTGCAGCCGGTCGGAGACCTCCACCAGCAGCCGGTCCCCCGCCGAGTGCCCGAGGCTGTCGTTGACCGCTTTGAAGCCGTCCAGGTCCAGGTAGCACAGGCCGAAGCGGTCTCCGCCGGAGCCGCTGAGCGCCTTCTCCAGCCGTTCGAAGAACAGGGTCCGGTTGGGCAGGCCGGTCAGGGCGTCGTGGGTGGCCTCGTAGCGCAGGCGCAGGTTCAACAGCCGGCGTTCGGTGGTGTCCTCCATCAGCGCCAGCTGGTACTGCGGCTCGCCGGCGGCGTCGCGCAGCAGCGACACCGTCAGGTTGGTCCACAGCACGGTGCCGTCGTGCCGGTAGTACGGCTTCTCGACGCGGAAGTTCTCGCGCTCGCCGCGCACCAGCTCGCCGTACATCCGCCAGACGTGCGGGGTGTCGTCGGGGTGGCCCCACTCGCTGACCTTGCGGCCCCGTACGTGCCCCTCCAGGCCGCCGAACATCTGCAGCAGCGCGTCGTTGACCTCGAGGATGTTCCCGTCGAGGTCGGCGATGCCGATACCGACGGCCGCGCCCTCGAAGACCGCCCGGAAGCGCTCCTCGCTGGCGTGCAGGGCCTGCTGCGCGTCGGTGCGCGCGGTCAGGGCGGAGCGGGCGATGGCCTCCTGCTCCTTGAGGGTGCGCTCGCGCAGGGCGCGGGCGTACCCCGCCGCGATGGCGTGCTGGAGCCGGGCGCAGCGGGCCCGGTACTCCTCGGTGGAGCCGCCGGGTCCGCCGGCCCCGCCGCAGTAGAGCACCAGGTAGGACTCGATGACGCCGAGGGTGCCGGCCAGGGCCTCCGGGTCGGTGCAGTGCACGGCGACGAGTTCGGCCCCCACCCGCTGGGCCGGGGAGGCGTCGAAGGGGCGGGCGTGCAGGGCCTCGGTGAGGGTGCGGGTGAGCGGCACGAGGTGCCGTTCGAACTCGGAGCGGGTCAGCGAGGTCGCGGTGACCGGGAAGATCGCCCGGCCCCAGATGGTCGCGAAGCGGGCGATCCGGTCCTCCAGGCCGCCTTTCGGAGCCGGTCCGGCGGCGGCCGAGCCGGGAGCGGCCGCGCCGGCGGCGGCCGGCGGAGGCTCGGCCGTCTCGGACGCGGGCGCCCCGGGCTCGGGGACCGGCACGCCCGACGCGTGTCCGTGTGCCGGCTGTCCGTGCGACGTCTGCGTGCCCGACGTCTGTACGGGGAGTCTCACGCCTTGCGCCCCACGCCGCCGTAGCCGGAGAAGGCGTACGGGTCCTCGGGCACCTCGCCCTCCGCGTCGCCCTCGGGACGGTCCGGCCGCCAGTCGGGCATGGAGACCAGGCCGGGCTCCACCATCTCGAACCCGTCGAAGAAGCCGCCGATCTGCTGCCCGCTACGCATGACGAGCGGGTTGCGGATGTCGCGGTAGACGCCGACGGCGCCGCCCGCCACCTGCTCCGCGACCGGTACGCCCTCGAAGGAGGCGTGCGTGAGGATCAGCAGGCTGCCGGGGGCGAGCGCCTCGCGCAGTTCGGCCACGGCGCCGTACGGGTCGTCCGAGTCCTCCAGGAAGTGCAGGACGGCGACGAGGAGCAGCGCCACGGGCCGGTCGAAGTCGAGCAGCCGGGCGACTTCGGGGGCGTTCAGGATGTCCTTCGGCTTGCGCAGATCCGCGGCGACGACACCGGTCTGCCCGTCCCCGTCGAGGACGGCCCGGCTGTGCGCGACGGCCACCGGGTCGTGGTCCACGTAGACCACGCGCGCCTCCGGGCTGGCGGCCCGGGCGATCTCGTGGACGTTGCCGAAGGTCGGGATGCCGGAGCCGATGTCGAGGAACTGGGTGACGCCCTCGGCGACCGCGTGGCGGACGGCGCGGCGCATGAATGCCCGGTTGGCCTGCATGATCTTGGGCAGGCCCGGCATGAATTCCATGGCGCGGCGGGCGGTCTCGCGGTCGACCTCGAAATTGTGGGAGCCGCCCAGGTAGTAATCGTAGATGCGGGACACGCTCGGCACCGATATGTCGATGCCTGGCGGGGCCCAGGCGGGGCGCTCCATCGGGGTCTCCAAGCCTTGTTCCGCAGCGGCCCCACCGGGGACCGGACTCTGTCCGAGCCGAATGTACTGATCATTAGCCAACAGGGCGAGCAAAAGCGGAAATTGGCGGTCCGTTGTTCGTCACACACCGAAGTCACGTGCCGGAGCGCGGCGTCACCAATGATCGTTACCGACAAATCCCTTATGGGAATTGACCGGAGCGCGGCCTGACCCGGTCGGTGATTGGCTCAAACCTCTTGGGTCGATGCTCCACCCGTTCAGGCGAACCAGCACCCGGGCCCGGCGTACCGGGCCGCGCTCGGGCCCATGATCCCCGGGTGAACAAAGCCTTAGCCAGGCGCCTGCTGACGGTCCCGGTACTGCTGTGGGCGGCGCTCTCCTGCGCCTCCTTCGCACCCGCCGTGGCCGATAGCTGCGCCTACGCGACGACCGGCAACGGCTCCGCCGCGGGCGTCACCACGGCGGTCGCGGTGGCCGGTGGCGGCGGCCGCGGAGGCGGCCCGGGTGGCGGACATCACGGCAACGGTCACGGCAAGGGGCACGAAAAGGGACGCGGCAAGGGACACGGCGGGGGCCACCACGGACACCCCTGCCCGCCGCCTCCCCCGCCCTGCCCGCCGAAGCCGACTCCTCCCCCGAAGCCGACTCCGACGCCGCCGAAACCCCCGCCCCCGAAACCGGTGCCGCCGCCCCCGCCCGAACCGGCCCCGCCGCCCGAGCCCGCACCCCCACCGCCGCCTCCGCCGCCTCGGCCCGCGGCCCCGAAGCCCGTACCCAAGAAGCCCGTCCGGACCAAGCCGGCCCCGCCGCCGCAGGCGGCCCCGGCGCCCTCGCCCGTCGTGGCGAAGGCGGTGGCCCGCCCGGCGTACCACGCTCCCGCCCGCAAAACGGAAGAGCACCACATCTCGCCGGTGACCTTCACCCTGATGACCGCGGCTCCCGCGGTGCTCGCGATCGTCGCGCTGCGCCCCCGGTAGCCCGTAGCCAAAGACCACTCGGGAGTCATCTTGTCGGAATGGCTCGTCCTGTCCATCGCGATGGCATCGGCCTGTGCCGTGGTGCTGTCCATCACCTTCTTCAACCACCGCAGGATCGGCGACGACGACGATCCGAACGAGACCCCGGACGTCATCGAGTACATGACGATGATGATCGGGGTGATCTACGCGATCGTCCTGGGCCTGGCGATCGCCGGCGTCTGGGAGGGCCGTGGGGCGGCCCAGGAGTACGTCCGCCAGGAGGCCCAGGCCCTGCACGAGATCAGCGTCCGCTCCGAGGTCTATCCGGCCGAGGTGCGCCAGAAGATCCGCTCCGACGTGGACGCGTACGTGACCTACGTGGTGGACACGGAGTGGAAGGCGATGGCCGACCGCGGCGAGATCACCGACCGCGGCGCGGAGTTGCTGGAACGTATCCGCCGGGACGTCACCGACTACGAGCCGCGCACCGACCACGAGGGGCAGGCGTACCAGCCCCTGGTCGACCAGGTCGCGGTGGCCGACGACGCCCGCAGCGCCCGGGGGGAGAGCGCCGGGGCAACCATGCCGGGGGTGGTGTGGTTCGGGCTGATCGCCGGGGCGCTGGTGACGGTGGGGCTGATCTTCACCCTGCAGATCCGGCGGTCGTTCCGCGAGCTGCTGCTGGCGGGCCTGTTCAGCGCCCTCATCGCCTTCCTGCTCTTCCTGATCTGGGACTTCGACGCGCCGTTCGGGCGGGGCATCGCGGCCACCGCGGAGCCCTTCCTCACCCAGTTCGGCCACCTGGAACTGGGCGGCTGAAGGCCCCTGCGGCGCCCTTCCGCCCACCCTCAAACCGGGGACGGGCCCACCGTCCCCGGTTCGGCGTAAGGGCATGCCCCATTCGCCCGTTCCTGATCGCGGGCCACCGTGCCCGGACCTAGCGTGGCGGACATCGAGGCGCACGACCCCCCACGTGCGGAAACCGTTCCGCGGCTGCTCCTCGGGGATCCGGAGAATCAACCATGGGTGCGATACGTACCTCCGCCACAGCCCTGCTGAGCGCCGGCGCCGCGGGCGCCGTACTCGCGCTCGGCGCCCTCGGCGCGCCCGCCGCCGGCGCGGCCGAGAGCCGCCAGACCACGTTCGGCTTCGCCATCACCCCGTCGACGGTCTCCCCCGGCGGCCAGGTGGTGCTCTCGGTCACCGGCTGCAACGCCGCCTACGCCACCGCCTCGTCCGGGGTCTTCGATACCGTGAGCATCGCCCGCGGCCAGACCGTACGGGTCACCGTGGACCGGGACGCCCGGCCCGGCGCCCTGTACTCCGTCTCCTTCACCTGCAACGGGGAGACGGGCTCGGCCGACCTCACGATCGCGGGCGGTTCGACCAGACCGACCACGAGTTCGACGAGGACCGCGACCAGCTCGCCCGGCGGGGTCGTAGGCGCCGTCCGCGGCGGTCTCGGCGGCAGTGCGGCCGGCATGGACGCCGCGGAGCTCGGTGCGGGAGCGGGCCTGCTGCTCGCCGCCGCGGGCGGTACGGCTTTCGCCCTGCGCCGCCGCCGCGGCTCCGGCCGCGGGCATTGACCGCCTCCCCGCCGCCGGTCGCCCTGGCCTGGACCCGGGGCGACCGGCGGCGGGGCGACCGGGGAGGTGGCCGGTCAGGCCCGGCTGCGGAGCGAGGGACGGCGGCGGCGCACCACGTGGGCGCCGGCGCCGAGGGCCGCGAGGCCGACGAGGCCCGCACCGATGGCGGTCTCGACGGTGGACGGACCGAGGGAGCCGCCGATGCCGCCCTGCGAGGGCCGCCCCTCCAGGATGTTGAAGCGGTGCGTGGCGACGAGGCTGCTGTCGTTGCACCTGACCGACAGCGTGTGGGGGCCCGGCGAGGCGTGGTTGAAGATCCGGACGGTGGCGAAGCCGATCGAGCCGGCCGACAGGCGGGCCTCGGGGAAGTTCCCGGGCGAGGTGACGACGCCGCCGCGTTCGCAACCCGAGGCGCTCACCTGCATCGTGGCGCCCTGGTGCACGGAGTACGGGTTGACCGAGATGTTGCTGGGGCCGCCGTTGCCACCCATCGGGGGGTTGGCAGAAGCGAACGGGGCACTGAGTCCGATCGCGGCGCAGGCTGCCGCCGTCACGGTGAGGGCGCGGAAAACACGCATGGTGGAACCTCCAGCGGGAAGCGCCCCGGAGCGTCGGCCCCGGATGATCGACGAGAACGCCTCCCTGATCGAACCCTCGGGGCGTCCCGCAATCTCCGCATTTCCGCCTTTGGGCCGCCCGGTTGAGCGACACGCCGAGGCGCGGACGCCGGATCTGACGGATCCGCAGGTCACGACCCGTCAGGCATTTATGTGACGATTACCTGGATGGGCGCACCCCTTCCGGCCCCTTCCGGGCCGCGCCACCCGTTCGCCCCTCCCCCCTCGCCGTCCCGCCGACGCACCCTTAGCGTGCGTGAAGTAGGGCGTACGAAGCAGGGCGTACAGGGGTGGGACAGGAACGCGGGTCGGGACCCCCGCGTCGGGAAGGGAGAACGATGGGCGAGGACGAGACCGGGCAGTCGCGCAAACGCTCACCGTGGGGCGTGCTCGCCCTGGTCATGCTCACCGGCCTCGCCATGGTGCGGAACGGTGTGGACATGGGCGACGGGCCGCCCCAGCCGACCGCGGCCTCGGCCGTCGCGGTGACGGCCGATCAGCTGCCGGCGAACCCGCCGACGCCGCCGGCGGACCTGGAGGTGCTGGAACACTCGTCGGTGCAGCGCATCCGGATCCCCACGATCAACGTGGACGCGCCGGTGATGACGGTCGGGCTGGACGCGGAGGGCTGGATCGACGCGCCGCCGCCGCAGGACCGCAATCTGGCCGGCTGGTACCTCAACGGCATCTCGCCGGGGCAGCGCGGCTCGGCGGTGGTCGTGGGGCACGTGGACAACGCGCAGGGCCCGGCGGTCTTCTACGGGCTGGGCTCGGTGAAGCCGGGCAACCACATCGAGGTGGAGCGGTACGACGGGCGCACGGCGGTGTTCGAGGTGTACGGGGTGGAGGTGTTCTCCAAGGACTCCTTCCCGGGAGCCCGGGTGTACGGGGACACCGGGCACCCGGAACTCCGGGTGATCACCTGCGGCGGCTCGTACTCCAAGGCGGGCGGCTACGACGGCAACGTCGTGGTCTTCGCCCGGATGGTGGAGGCCCGCTGACGTTCGGCCTCTACGGCATGTCGACGTGGTCGGCGGCGGAGTAGATCCACGGGGTGGCGTCCGTGCCGTTGTGGGCCAGCCACCAGATGCCGTCCGCGCGGGGCGGTGTGGTGGTCGCGATGACCCCGCCGCTGCCGGTGGTCAGGTTCGCGATGTACTCGTACCGGCTGCTGCCGTCGGCGTTGTAGACCAGTTGGACCGGCAGCCCGGCGGGCGCGCCGGTGTAGCCCCCGTTGTCCCAGTCGGCGAGGGTCAGTCGGCCGACGATGCCCAGCGGGTGGCCGGGGCGCGGGGGTTCGGGGAAGGCGTCGGCGGTGAACTGGGCCTTCCGCTGGATCCTGATCCGGTCGAGGTCGTAGGCGGTGGTGAGGCCCTCGCTGGTCGGGATGTCGAAGTCGTTGCTGGTGACCAGGGCCCACATCCGGTAGAGCCCGGCGTGGGCGTTGGTGAGGCTCCACGGGTCGGTCCGGACGGTGAAGGTGAACCGGCAGGTGGAGCGGAGCGGGTTCGTGCTGTGCGGTGTGCAGAGGGTGGTGCCGGGGTCTGAGCGCAGGTCCCGGCCGTCCGGACCGCCCAGGATCACCTCGGCGCCCGTGCGGCTGATGCCGGAGTCGTCCTCGGCTTCGAAGGAGACGAAGAAGGTCCGGCTGGTGGCCGGGCCGAGGACGAGGTCCGAGGCGTGGATGGTGCCGCTCAGGATCCGGGGCGGGTTGGCGGTGCCGGCCCGCGCGGTGGCGGCCGGCCCGAGGAGGAGGGCCAGGGTGGCGAGGACGGTGGCTGCGGCGAGGGGCTTGCGCATGGGGCGCTCCTGACGGTTCCGGGTGCGGCGTTCCGGGGCGCCGCCCACCGTAGGAGCGCGGGCGGGGACGGGACAGGGGCGGTACCGGCGCCGGTGCGAACCCATGACGTACGGCGCGGGACCGTTACACCGCGGTCCTGCTCGCCCGCGCTCAGCGGGGCGGCAGCGTCGGGAGGGTCATGCGGTAGCCGCGGGCGAGGAGTTGGGGGAGGTAGGAGTGGAGCGCCTGGACGCTCTGCGAGCGGTTGCCGCCCGCGTCGTGGGAGAGCACGATCACGCCGGGCGCGGCGCCTCCGAGAACGCGGGAGACGATGGTGGTGGTCCCGGGTTCCTTCCAGTCCAGGGTGTCCACGGTCCAGGCGAGGGGCTCCATGCCCAGTTCGGCGCCGATCTCGAAGGCGGCCCGGTTCCAGGCCCCGTAGGGCGCCCTGAACCACAGGGGCGGTTCGCCGACGACCTGTTGGACGACATCGCTCGTGCGGGCGATCTCGGAGGCGAGCGCGGGCCGGCTGAGTTTGGGGATGAGCGGGTGGGTCCAGGTGTGGTTGCCGATGACGTGCCCCTCGGACACCATCCGGCGCAGCAGGTCCCGGTGTTCGGTGGCCATCTCCCCGCAGACGAAGAACATGGCGCGGACGCCGTACCGGGCGAGGGTGTCGAGAATGGCCGGGGTGTAGCGGGGGTCGGGGCCGTCGTCGAAGGTGAGCACCATGCCGCTCGACGTGGCCGCGCCGGCCGGGAGTTCGAGGATGGGCCGGGTGCGTACGGCGGGCTTGGCGGCGGGCGGGCGGGCGGGGACCTCGGCGGTCATGGGGCGCAGCCGGTAGGACTTCTCGGCCAGCTCCTGGCTCCGCATCCCGGGCGCCCCCGCCGCGGGGTGGGGTCCCGGGCCCGCAAGGGGTCCGCTGCCGCCGGTTCCCGCGCCGGGGGCGTCGCCCTCACCGCCTCCGCCGAGCAGTCCGGAGGCAGCGGCGACTCCCAGGAAGACGGCGGTGCGCAGGAGCGCGCGACGCCCTACTGTCGGCTCGTCATTTTTCATTATTACTACGTATCAACGACATCGCCGCAGATGTCGAGAGGCGCGGACGCGCCCCGTTCCCCTCACCCGTTCAGCGCACGGTCAGCCGCGTCGCACCAGCGGGAACGGCAGCGTCTCGCGGATCGTGAGGCCCGTCAGGAACATGACGAGGCGGTCCACTCCGATGCCCAGTCCGCCCGTCGGCGGCATCGCGTACTCCAGTGCGTCCAGGAAGTCGTTGTCGAGTTCCATGGCCTCCGGGTCGCCGCCGGCCGCCAGCAGGGACTGCGCGGTGAGCCGGCGCCGCTGTTCGACGGGATCGGTCAGCTCGGAGTAGGCGGTGCCGAGTTCGGTGCCGAAGGCGACGAGGTCCCAGCGTTCGGCGAGCCTGGGGTCCTTGCGGTGCTGGCGGGTGAGCGGGGAGACGTCCGTCGGGAAGTCCTTGTAGAAGGTGGGCAGCTTGGTGCGCTCCTCGACGAGGCGCTCGTACATCTCCAGGACCACGTCCCCGCGGGTGTCCTCGGGTGCGTGCGGCACGGACGCCCGGTCGCAGAGCCTGCGCAGGACGTGTTCCTCGGTGTCGGCGTCGACCTCCTCGCCGAGGGCTTCGCTGATGGCCCCGTACATGGTCTTGACCGGCCAGGTTCCCGAGATGTCGTGGACGACGAGCTTTCCGTCGGGGCCCGCCTTGTGGGCGATCGGGGAACCGAAGGCGGCGGTGGCGGCGCCCTGGATGAGTTCGCGGGTGAGGTCGAGCATCACGTCGTAGTCGGCGAAGGCCTGGTAGGCCTCCAGCATCGTGAACTCGGGGTTGTGCTTGTAGGAGACGCCCTCGTTGCGGAAGGTGCGGCCCATCTCGAAGACCTTCTCCATGCCGCCGACGCAGAGCCGCTTGAGGTACAGCTCGGGGGCGATGCGCAGGTACAGGTCGAGGTCGTAGGCGTTGATGTGGGTGCGGAAGGGCCGGGCGTTGGCGCCGCCGTGGATCTGCTGGAGCATCGGTGTCTCGACCTCCAGGTAGCCGCGGTCGAGCAGGCCTTGGCGCAGCGCCTGGACCGCGCTGGAGCGGGCGCGCACGACCTCCCGCGCCTCGGGGCTGGCGACGAGGTCGAGGTAGCGGCGCCGGACGCGGGCCTCCGGGTCGGCGAGGCCCTTGCGCTTGTCGGGCAGGGGGCGCAGGCACTTGCCGGTCAGCTGCCAGGACTCGATGAGGAGGGACAGCTCGCCGGTCTTGCTGGCGCCGACCTCGCCGGTCGCGACGACGTGGTCGCCGAAGTCGACCTGGGAGGTGAAGGAGTCCAGGACGCCGGCCCCCGTCTCGTCGCGGGTGAACATCAACTGGACGTCCCCGGACCAGTCGCGCAGTACGGCGAAGACCACGCCTCCGAGGTCGCGTACGACCATCACGCGCCCTGCAAGGGTGACCTGTTCGCCGGAGCGGGTGCCGGGCGGATGTCCGGGGTGCGCGGCCTTGAGCTGGGCCACGGTGTGCGTGCGGGGCCGGATGCTCACGGGGTAGGGGTCGGTGCCCGCCTCCCGGATGCGGTCCAGTTTGGCGTGCCGGACGCGGACCTGCTCGGGCAGCCGCTCGGTGGGCGCGGCGATCCCGTCCTCCTCCCCCAGCGCGTCCAGGCCGAGGGAGTCGATGGAGGGCAGCCCCTCGGTGGTGGCGGGGGCGGTGAGGCCCCTGGGGCGGCCGTTTCCCCACAGGGTGCGCATGCTGGGTACGGAGACGAAGCCCTCGGCGATGCCGGATGCGAGGCTCACCCGGGCGAGCGAGCCGGCGTCCTGGTAGCAGAGGAACCGCGGGTACCACTCGGGACCGTACTTGACGTTCGAGCGGTACAGCGCCTCCAGCTGCCACCAGCGGGAGAAGAAGAGCAGCAGCCTGCGCCACAGCTTGAGGACGGGGCCTGCGCCGATCCGGCCGCCCTCTTCGAAGGCGGAGCGGAAGACCGCGAAGTTGAGGGAGATCCTGCGCACGCCGAGTCCGGGTGCGGCGGCGCACAGCTGGGCGACCATGAACTCCATGACCCCGTTGGGGGCGGCCCGGTCGCGGCGCATCAGGTCGAGGGAGATGCCGTCCTTGCCCCAGGGGACGAAGGAGAGCAGGGCGATCAGCTCCCCCTTGTCGTCGAAGGCCTCCACCAGCAGGCAGTCCCCGTCGGCCCGGTCCCCGAGCCGGTCCAGGGCCATGGAGAAGCCGCGTTCGGTCTCGGTGTCCCGCCACCGGTCGGCCCGGTCGACGATGGTCTGCATCTCGTCCTCGGAGAGGGCGGAGTGGCGGCGGATGAGGGTGGTGGCGCCGGTGCGCTTGACGCGGTTGACGGCCTGGCGGGTGACGCGCATGTCGCGGCCGTCGAGGTCGAACTGGGCGACGTGCAGGATGGCCTCGTCGCCGAGCTGGAGGGCGCTGAGCCCGGAGCGGGCGTAGGCGGTGGCGCCTTCCTCGGAGGCGCCCATGACGGCGGGCTGCCAGCCGTAGCGGCGGGCGACGGTCAGCCAGGCGTCGATGGCCGGGGTCCAGGCGGCGGGGTCGCCGACGGGGTCGCCGCTGCCGAGGCAGACCCCGGCCTCGACGCGGTAGGTGACGGCGGCCTTGCCGTTGGGGGCGAAGACGACGGCCTTGTCGCGCCGGGTGGCGAAGTAGCCGAGGGAGTCGTTGCGTCCGTACGCGCCCAGCAGTGCGCGGATGCGGGGCTCCTCGTCGCCGTGCAGGGCGGCGGTCAGGCGCTGGGAGCGGAAGAGGGTGGCGGCTGCGTTCAGCAGGGCGACGGCGCCGAAGAGGCCGAGCAGGAAGTACAGCGGGCGGGGCGGGCGGCCGTCGAACTGGCGGGCGGAGAAGAGGCCGCCGAAGACCTGCTTGGCGGCCCAGTCCAGCCACTGGCCCCGGGGCAGGCTGCCGGGGAAGATCGCGACGAGCGCCCAGCCGACGAGGACGGCGGCAAGCAGGCCGACCCCGAGGACGACCATGGCGTGCCAGAGGGCGCCGGGGCGGGAGGCGGCGTAGAACTCCTGGCGGGCGGCGATGAGCAGGCCCATGGCGGCCACGGCCAGGGCCATGGAGGGGACGCCGATCCAGTAGTCGCCCTCGGCCATGCTCAGCACGTCGGCGAGCATCAGCAGGGCCAAATAGGTGACGACGATCCACCAGGCGACCTTCTTGCGGGTGCCGAGGGCCGCGGCGAGGAGGAAGAGGAACACGGCGTAGGCGAGGTTCGCGCTGACCGGGACGACGATGAGGTCGAGGAAGCGCACGACGTGCCGCAGGAGCCGCCGCAGCGTCGGGGAGAGCGAGAGCAGCGCGCACAGCAGGCCGAGCGTTCCGAAGAACGCGCCGAACGCGTCGGGCACCCGGTTCAGGAAGCGGTTCCGGGTCCCGCGCGTCTCCTCCACGGTGGCAGTCATGGTTCGCACTGTAGGGAGGGCGGCGGCCGTCCGCGCGCCGAGCGGGACGGCCGGTCGCGGCCGTCCCGCAGGGCCCGGGGCCCGCAGGGGCTACTTGGACAGGGTGAGGCCGTCTTTCGCCGCGCCGCGGCTCAGGACGGCTTCGGTGATGGCCTCCTTCGCGGTCGCGTACTCCTCCTCGCCCGAGTTCTGCGCGAGGTTGACGACCCGGCCCGTGGACAGGTCCATCATCTGCGGGACGAACTCGGCCTTGGTGACCTGCCAGCGCTGCCCTGCGGCGGCCGGCGGGGCGAAGGTGAAGCGTCCGATCGAGCCGTAGTTGCCGCGCATGTCCCGCGCGCCCGTGTAGTTGAACATCTCGCCCGCGACCTGGTCGCCCATCCCGTAGATGATCCAGGTGCCGTTGACCTTCTCGTAGGGCTGCGGGATGTGCGCGTGCGTGCCGAGGATCAGGTCGATGTCGGGGCGGCCGCCGGTCTGCGAGGCGGTCAGGGCCTTGCCGAGCGAGAGCTGGGTCTCGTCCGGTTCGGTCTGCCACTCGGTGCCCCAGTGCACACTCACCAGCACCACGTCCGCGCCCGCCTTCCGGGCGGCCCGCGCATCCGCGATGATCTTGTCCTGCTTCATCAGGTTCACCGCCCACGGCTGTCCCTCCGGCATCGGGTAGCCGTTGGTGTCGTAGGTGTACGCGAGGTGCGCGACCTTTGCCGAGCCCGCCGTGTACATCGTCACCGCCGACGCCTCCGCCGCGGTACGTGCCGAACCCGCGTGCTTCAGGCCGACCTTGTCGAAGCGGTCCAGGGTGCGGCGCAGCCCGCCGGCGCCGTCGTCGAGGGTGTGGTTGGAGGCGGTGGAGCAGCCGTCGTAGCCGGTCTCCTTCAGCCCGTCGGCGACCTCGGGCGGGGATTTGAAGGCGGGGTAGCCGGAGAAGGGGCCGCCCTCCTCGCCGTAGATGGTCTCCATGTGGCAGAGGGCGAGGTCGGCCGTCGACACCACGGACTTGACGCCGGAGAACATCGGCCTGAAGTCGTACCCGTCGCCGGGAGCGTCGTTCGCCGCGCGCTGGATGACCGAGGTGTGCGGCAGTACGTCGCCGCTCGCGACGAGGGTGAAACCCTTGGCGGCGGGGGATCCCGCAGCGGTGGTGGGCGTCGGAGCCCCGGTGCCGGCGAGGCGGGCCGGCGCGGATCCCCCGGTGGCCGAGCAGCCCGCGGCGGCCGCGGCCGACACCAGGAGCGCGGAGAGGAGGGCGGCGGTTCGCCGGGTGCGCTTGGTCATCTATCCCAGCTCCCATTAGTACGACTATCTGATATCGGATCACCTGCAATCCACATAACGGGACGCCGCAAGTCAAGGAACGGATCCGTCCGTCTGCCGCGCGCTCACCCCGATGGCCGATCGCGGACCCGATGCCGTTCGCCGCGCCGTTCGACCGTTCGCCGACCGGCACTGCCGCCCGGCGGCCGACCCGGGTGCTTGGGCGCACCACCTGGACGGGACGGTTCCGAGGCGGCCCGGCGCAGGTCAGGGTGAACGGGTCGCCCCCGGTCGGCCCCGCACACACCCCCGGAAGGAGCCCCTCGTGCCGCTCTCCCCCACCCTCCGGCGCACGGACCCCGAAGCGCTGGCCGAACTCCAGCGCGACCACGGGCGGGCCCTGTTCGGTTTCCTGCTCGGCCTCACCGCCGGTGACGCCCAGCGCGCGGAGGACCTCGTACAGGAGACCCTCGTACGGGCCTGGCAGCACCCGGAGGTCCTGTCGAGCGGACACGAATCGATGCGGCCCTGGCTGTTCACGGTCGCCCGGCGGCTCGCGATCGACGCGCGCCGGGCCCGGCTCTCCCGGCCTCAGGAGGTGGATCCGGAAGGGCTGGAGCAGGCGCCCGCCCCCGAGGACGCGGTGGCCGGCTCGGTCACGGCCATCGACGTCCGCCGGGCCGTCGGCTCGCTGGGCCAGGAGCACCGCGAGGTGCTCATGCAGGTGTACTTCCAGGACCGCTCGGTGGCCGAGGCCGCCGCCGAGCTCGGGATCCCGGCCGGAACCGTGAAGTCCCGTACGTACTACGCTCTGCGCGCCCTCCGGAAGGGCCTCCAGGGATACGGGTACGGACTCGGCGCCTGAGGGCGCGGCCGGGGCCTCCCCGGAGGGCGAAAGGGTCGGGGAACGCCTCGAACGCACGCGGACCGGACAGGAATTGCATCGAATTCGGCATCAGAGCGTGCAAGTTGAGTAAACATCCCCCGCTCCACGAGCCGCCGGGTGAAGGCTCGGGGCTGACGGCGGGACGCTCGACGCGCGGGAGAAGGTGGAACGGTGCAGCCCGAGGGTACGAACGGCACCAGTGACGGCGGGCTCGCGGTGCCCATGGCTTGGCTCTACGCCGAGTACATCGCGGACGAACTGCTGCGCACGGGCCGGCTGATCCCGGTCAGCACGCTGGAGTTCCGGGCCGGCCGCGACACGCTCGCGCTGACGATCTACCTCTCGGACGCCGCCGGCGAGCTCTCCGGGATCCGGGTCGTCTCCCAGCTCGACGAGTGGATGTGCCTGACGGCGTACGGTCACCCCTGGCGCGACTGGGTGCACACCCGCTTCCTCGCGCTGGGCGAGGAGGCCAGGGAGCGGGGCCGCGGCGAGGACCCGGACCTCGAGCTGGCCCGGGTGGCCTGGCGCTGGCTCGACGGCACCGAACTCTTCGCCACCAACCTCGACCCCGGCCGGCACGGCTACGCCGACACCCCCGCGGGACTGGACGAGAACGCCCGGGTGTGGACCCCTGCCTGGCAACTCGGGCTGCCGCTGGGTCACTTGGCGATGCACCTGTTCTGATCCGCGGACTCCACCGCCGCCGCCCCGGCAACGCCCCGGGCCGCCGCGCGCCGTGAGACGACGACCGCCCGCACGGTGGCCGCGGCGCCGATCAGGAGGACCGCGGCGAACGCGGCGAGGGTCGCGGCGTCCGGGTGGGCCGGCGACTGGCCGCGGCCTGCCTGCCAGGTGACGACCGCGACGAGCCCGGTGTAGCCGATGGCGACGGCGCCCACGAGGCGGGCGCGGGCCCGCTCGTCGCGCAGCCAGGCGTGGCGGGCCGAGAGAGCGATCAGCGCGACGGTGAGCACGAGCAGGACCTGGATCCCGTGCAGGGCGAAGAAGTGCGGGACCCGGAAGTCGCCCCCGGTGACGCTCCAGTTGGTGAGCGGCATGCCGTGTCCGTCGGGGTCGCCGATGCCGTGGCCCTGGTACATCGGGATCTCCTTGCCGTTGGCGTCGACGACGGTGCGCTCGTGGATCCTGGTCACCATCCAGTAGACGGGGATGAGCATGCCGGCGGTGGCGAGGCCGAGTCCGGCGCGGATCGCCCGGTTCAGGTCCTTGCCGCCCGTCCGCTGGATCAACACGATGACGCCGACGATCAGTTGCGCGATGACGATCACCATGACGCCGAGGGTGAGGACCGGCACCAGGGCCAGGGTGACCGGGTCGCCCCGGTCGGCGTTGAAGTGGCTGACCGTGCCGCGCGCGGCCTGGACGGTGATGGCGCCGACTTCGGCGGTCGTGGCCGCCGCGAAGACGGTGCCGGCCCACCAGGCGAGGCGCCTGCCCCTGTCCAGCTTGGCCAGCAGCCAGGCCAGCGTGGCGGTGTAGAGGCAGAAGGCGAAGCCGAACTTCATCGGCTTGGCCCACACCGACTCGCCCTGCAGGGTCCGGCCGTCCACGGACATGCCGACGCCGCACAGGACGACGAGGCCCGCCAGGAGTGCGGCGCAGATCAGCAGCTGGCGATGCCAGGTGCCCGAGGGGCTTCGGCGGGCGGCGGGTGCGAGTGCGGGTACGGATTCGGCTTCAGGCAGCACGGTCACGAAGGCTCCTTTTACGGCGTTCAAGTCCATCGACTTGCACACCGTAAAAGAGCAGCCGCGCGCCGCGCAACCCCTTCCGTGCCCTCTGTTGAACACCGTGCAAATGCTTGGCTACCCTGACCCCATGCCGCGTGAGACCTTGAACCGTGACCAGATCGTCCGGGCCGCCATCGACCTCCTCGACAGCGAGGGCATCGACGGCCTGAGCATGCGTCGGCTCGGAGAGCGGATGGGTTCGGCGGCGACCGCGATGTACTGGCACGTCGGCAGCAAGGAGAGCCTCGTCGTCCTCGCGGCCGACGAGGTGTGGAGCGAGCTGAGCTTCCCCGACCCCGCCGAGACCGGCTGGCGGGCGGCGGCCCGTGCGCTGGTGCACGACACGTACGCACTGGGCAGGCGCCACCCGTGGCTCGTCCCCGCCATCAGCACGCACTTCGTCTACGGCCCCGGGATGGCCGGCTTCCAGGAGCACTCGTACGCGATCTACGAGGCGGCGGGGTTCACCGGCCGGGAGCTCGACTGGGCCGTGAACGCCTCCTTCACGTTCGTCGCCGGCACCCTGCTCGCCGACGCCTCCCAGGCGACGATCGCCGAGGCCCAGGTCCCGCGGGGCAAGGGCGACGAGGGCCCGCCGCAGAGCGTCGAGGAGTGGGCGGGGGACATCGCGTCGCGCTACCCGCGCCTACGCGCCCGCATCGCCGAGCAGCAGGGCGCCGACCCCGCCGCGCTGGCCGCCGAGAAGTTCGAGTTCGGCGTGGAGGCCGTCCTCGACGGGCTGGAGGCCCGCCTCTAGTGCTGTGGCCGGAAAGGTTTGCCGGGTCGCGGTGTCCGGTGCGGTGCATCGCAAGGCGGAGGGCCGCGGCTCGTACTGGACGTACTTGCGCGGTCCGACAACGCAGCGAGGTGCCGTGCCGGGCGCCGTGACCCGGTGAACCTTGCCGGTCACAGCACTAGAGGCCCTCCGAGGTGCGTTCGGCCGGATCCATCACCAGCCCGGTGAAATCCGCCTCGTTGCGCTCCGCCCGGGTGACGTACCAGCGGGCGACGAGCCACATGACCGGGTACACCAGCACGCCGAGCGCCACCCAGACCGGGGTCCGCGACCCCCCGCGCGGCAGGACGAACACCAGCGGCAGCGCACCGACCAGCAGCCCGAGCGCGGCCAGCGTGCCCAGCCCGGCCCGCAACTGGCTGCGCATCAGGGCGCGCACGTAGGTGGCGCCGAGGGTGGTCTGCTCGGAGATCTCCGAGCGCGCCGGGGCATGCGCGGCCGGCCGGCGGCGATGCCCCCGGGGCACCCCGGTGACGACCTCGCGCCGGGGCGGCGACGGCTGCTCCTCGGGCATGGTGCCGGAGTCTACGCAGCGGCGGGCTATTTGAGGAGCCGCGAGAGCCGCCGGTCGGCCAGCGGTTTGCCGCCCGTCTGGCAGGTGGGGCAGTACTCCAGCGAGGAATCGGCGAAGGACACCGAACGGATGGTGTCCCCGCACACCGGACAGGCCTCCCCGGCCCGGCCGTGCACCCGGAGCCCGCTCTTCTTCTCCGCCTTCAGCTCCCCGGCCGCCAGCCCGCGCGCCCGCGCGACGGCCTCCCGCAGGGTGTCCCGCACCGCCCCGTACAGCTCCGTCACCTGCTCCTCCCCGAAGGAGGAGGCCAGTTTGAACGGCGACACCCGCGCCCGGTGCAGGATCTCGTCGCTGTAGGCGTTCCCGATGCCCGCGATGACGCCCTGATCCCTCAGCACGCCCTTGATCTGCCGCCGCTCCCCCTCCAGCAGCGCGGCGAAGGCCGCCCGGTCGAACCCCTCGGCGAGCGGGTCGGGCCCGAGCCGGGCGATCCCGGGCACCTCCTGCGGGTCGCGCACCACGTACACGGCGAGCCGCTTCTGCGTCCCCGCCTCCGTCAGGTCGAAGCCGCCGCCGCCCTCCAGTACGACGCGCAGCGCGAGCGGCCCCTTGCCGGGGCGCGGCGGCTGCGCGGGCAGGGTGTCCTGCCAGCGCAGCCAGCCCGCCCGGGCGAGGTGGGTGACCAGGTGGAGCTCCCCGATCCGCACGGCCAGGAACTTGCCGTACCGGGCTGTGGTCCCGGCCGGGTGCCCTTCGAGGGCGGTCAGCGGCGGGTCGTATGTCTTGAGCACGCTCACGGCGAGCGGGAGGACGCGCTCGACCACCCGCCCGGTGAGGTGCGCGTCGAGGTACTCCCGCAGGGCCTCGACCTCGGGCAGTTCCGGCATGGCTCCAGCCTGCCGGTGCCCGTGGCGAAGCGCGAGCCGGGTGGGCGGGTGCGGCTCGAAGACTCGGGGCTCCGCCCCGTACCCCGCTCCTCAAACGCCGGAGGGGCTGGATCATGCCCGGCTACCCCACGACGAACTCGCACCACACGCACTTCCCGCTCCCCCTCGCTTCCACCCCCCACACGTCCGCCAGCCGGTCCACCAGCATCAGCCCCCGCCCCGACACCCCCGCCTCCCCCGCCTCCCGGCGTCTCGGCAGGGCGCTGGAGCGGTCCTCCACCTCCACGCGGAGGCGGCGCTGGGGGCCCTGGAGGACCCGGAGGGTCACGATGGCCGGGCCGTCCGTGTGCATCAGGGCGTTCACGATCAGCTCGTCCGCGACGAGCTCGATCTCGTCGGCCCGTTCCCGCGCGCCCCACGCCCGCACCGCCGCGCCGATCATGTGCCGTGCGGCGACCAGCGCCTCCGGGTCCCCCGGGGCCACGTGTTGCTGCAGGCGGCCCCCCGCGCCGGCAGTGGTCACCGGTTGGCGGCGCAGCAAGAGCAGCGCCATGTCGTCGTCGCCGCCCCGTTCGTCGACGACCCCGCACAGTTGGTCGGCCAGCTGCTGGAGGTCGCCCGGGCCGCCGCGGACCAGCGAGGTCAGCAGCCGGATCCCGTCGTCGAGGTCGGCGCCGGGCTGCTCCACGAGGCCGTCCGTGCACAGCAGGATCGTTTCCCCCGGGTCCAGTTCCACCGTGGTGACCGGGTATTCGAGCCGGCCGAACTCCGCCGAGAGGCCCAGCGGCATGCCGCCGCTCACCGGGAGGCGCCGGCAGTCCCCGTCCAGGGTGCGCAGCAGGGGGTCGATGTGGCCGGCCCGGACGATCTGCAGGACGCCCGTCGACAGGTCGGCCTCCACGTACGTGCAGGTCGCGAAGCGGTCCGTGTCCAGCTCGTGCAGGAAGACGGAGGCCCGCGCCATGACCGTGCCGGGCGAGTGCCCCTCCGCGGCGTACGCGCGCAGCACGATCCGGAGCTGGCCCATGACCGCCGCCGCGTGCGTGTCGTGGCCCTGGACGTCGCCGATGACCGCGCCGACGCGGCCGCCCGGCAGCGGGATGACGTCGTACCAGTCACCGCCGATGTCCTGGCCCATCCGGGCGGAGCGGTAGCGGACCGCGATCTCGCCGCCCGGCACCGCCGGGATCCGGCGGGGCAGCATCGCCTGCTGGAGGCCCTCCGCCAGGTCGTGTTCCTGCTCCAGCAGCATGGCCCGCTGCAGGCTCTGCGCGATGCTGCTGCCCAGGGCGACCAGCAGGTTGCGCTCGTCCTGGGTGAAGCCGTTCTTGTCCTGGTAGAGGAGGCCGATCGCGCCGATGGGCCGGGCCTGGGCGATCAGCGGCAGGTAGGCGGCCGCCGAGATGTCCATGGACGAGATCTTGGCCCAGAGCCCGGGGTAGTCCGCGGCGAATTCTCCGGCCGAGTCGAGGAAGCGCGGCTGGAGCGAGCGGACGACCTCGCTCATCGGGTACTGCTCGTCGATGCGGGTGTAACGCGTGCCGGGGACGAAGCTGCCTTCGGGGCCTTCCGCGACGAGGTGGATCCGGCCGGCCTCGACGAGGCCCATCACCATGCCCATCGAGCCGAGGCGCTCCAGTCCGTGCGCGTCGCTGAGCGCGTCGATGACGTCCTGGACCGTACGGGCGTGGGCCAGGGCGGCGGTGGTGGACTCCACCACCGAGGTCTGGCGGCGGCGCTCCTCGTCGAGGCCGAGCCGCTCCGCCGAGTGGCTGAGCTCCTCGGTGGCGTCCCGGACGATGCCGATGATCCGGTACGGGCGCCCGTCCGGGCCGCGCATGACGCGGCCCTGGGTGTGCGTCCAGCGCAGCCGCCCGTCGTGGCAGCGGATGCGGAAGTACGCGCCGTAGCTGTCCTGGCCGCTCTTGAGGGCGGAGGAGACCAGGGCGTCGAGCCTGGTCCCCTCGGCGGGCGGGACGCGCGGGGAGAGGGACTCGGGCCGACCGTCGTACTCGTCCGGGGTGGTGTCGAAGACGTCGAGGGCGGCTTCGTCCATGTGCATGAGACCGGTGACCAGGTCCCAGTCGAAACTGCCCATGCGGTTCAGCGAGAGCGACCGGTCCGGGTGTGCGGGCCAGTCGTCCGGCAGCGATACGGTGGTCGGCACCGATCCACCATGACACAGGCGCCGGTCAGGCGCTCTCCAGCGCGTACCCGTCGTCCGACGGGGCGGGCGTGAGGTTCGGGTCCCCGTACGGATCGGTGTACGGGTCCGCGTGGGGCTCGGCGAACGGGTCGTACGGGTCGGCCGGCCCCGGCGTCGCGCCGTCGGGCTCCAGGGGGAGGCCGGGTTCGGTCGGGAACTGCGGCGGCAGGTCGGACGGGATGTCCGCGGGCGCGTCGGACGACGGCGGCGGCGCCGGCTGCTCCTGCTGCGGGGCGGACGGATTCGACGGTACGGACGGGCTCGGCGGGCAGTCCGTCGCCTTGGGCGCCGGCGAGGCGGGCGGCGTGCCGGGCGGGGAGGTCCGGGCCAGGCTGTTGTTCTCGGGGCGCGCGCAGGGGTCGGCCGGGTCGGTGCCCGGCGGTGTGGTCCCGGGCGTGGTGGAGGGGCCGGTCGGGATGCCGTCGGCCGGGTCGTAGGGGGGCACCACCTGAGGGGTGCGGTCCTGGGCCCCGTCGTCGCCGTGCTTGCGTTCGAGCCAGGTGTTGTCGGCGATGTTGACGATCACCAGGTTGTTGATGACGTGGACGGTGGGTTCGATGACGACGACCTGGTTGGGCTGGTAGCCGTTCCACGGCTCGCCCTTGTTCACCGGGGAGCCCTTCGCGGCGCGCGGGGAGCCGAGCGGGTTCCCGCATCCGCAGCGGACCCGGGGCATCCCGTGTTCGTCGACGAGCACGGCCGTGCCGGCCTGCAGTACGGACTGGAAGCTGTCGGCGCGGCCGTCGCGGAAGCCGTGGTTGGTGACGCGGGTGTCGGCGCGGAGCACGACGGGGGTGAGGCCGCGCAGGAACTCCGGGATGCTCGCCTGTTCGATGTCGGAGGCCTGGGCGAAGGCGCGGGCCTTGGCGTTGTCCTCGGTCAGGTAGCGGACCTGCTGTTCCACGTCGCAGCTGCCGAGCCGCTGGGTTCCCCCGTAGAGGCCGGGGGTGGCGGCGTTCACGGTGCGGATGCCGCGTCCCGTCGGATTGGGCAGCGGGGGCTGCACGGGGGCGGACTCGGCCGTGGCCGAGGAGGCGGTGAAGGGGTCGGGGCCGGCCGAGGCCACGGGCTGGAGGTAGACCTCCTGGCTCTCGGGTCCGGCGTTCGCCGGGGGTTTCTCGGAACCGCCGCAGCCGGCCGCGAACAGGCCGAGGGCGGCGAACAGGGCGGCGCCGGCCGATGCGTGACGGCGCGGCGCCTGACGAGGTGTCGGAGGTGTCGGTCCGTGCACGTGGATCTCCCTTTTCGCCCCGGTTGCTCACTCCTTGTCTGACGCATGCCCGGGAGTGTCGCAACCGGAGCGACCGAAAGAGCCGCTTGAACATGTTCAACCAACCTCGTAAGGTCATCCCCGTGAGTTGAACGCGTTCAAAGCGTTCGGCCGCGCATATGGGGGGAGTCCAGGGTGGCGGTGCTCGTGAACGTGATCGTCACCCTGGGCATGCTCTACGTGGTCCCCGCCGGCCTGCGCCTGATCGACCCGGCCGGACTGGGCCGGGCCGCCCGGCTCTGGCCCCTGCCGGCCGCCGCCGGGGCGCTCTGCCTCTGGCTGCCGCGCGGGGTGCCCGCCACCGCGCTCGCCGCACTCTACGCCGCCGCCTGCCTGGCCCTCGCGGCGCGGGCCCCGGCCCACCTGCCGCGCGGCCGCGCCCTGACCCGCCTCCGCTTCCCGGAGGGGGCCCCCGGCCCCGCCGGGATCGCCGTGGCCACCGCGCTGGTCTCGCCCTCGATCGCGGGAACCGCCCTGGTCGCCGAACGCACCGGGTACCGGCTCTTCGGCTTCGACCTCGACATCCTGGCGCTGACCGTGCCGCACTTCCACTTCGCCGGCTTCACGGCCGCGCTGGTCGCCGGGCTGGTGTGCCGGGCGGCGACACCCGGCCCCTGGGCGCGGGGGGCGTCGTACAGCGTCCCCGCGGGCACCCTGCTGGTGCTGCTCGGCTACTTCGTCGACGACTGGGCCGAACTGGTGGGCGCCGTGGTCCTGACCGGCGGGATGTGGGCCGTGGCCCTGCTGACCTGGCGGGAGATCCGGCCGGGGACCGGGGACCGCGGCACGCGGGCGCTGCTCGCCACCTCGGCGGCGGTGCTGCTGGCGACCATGCTGCTGGCCCTGTGGTGGGCGGTCGGCGAGGCCAGTGACATCGTGCACCCCACCCTGACCTGGATGGCCGCCACCCACGGCCTCGGGAACGCCCTCGGATTCGCCCTGTGCTCGGTGCTGGCCTGGCGCCGACTGACCGTAGACCGTGAGGAGACCTCGCCATGACCCGCCTCATCAGCGCCGGCCGCGACACCTTCAGCTACCCCGACCGGGGCGCGACGGCCCGGCTGCCGCTCCCCGCCGGATACAACCACCTGCGCCACCGCGCCCGCGTCGGCCACGGCCGGGCCGCCTTCGAGGCCGCCGGGATCGCGGTGACCACCTTCCACGCCCACCGGACCTCGGGCATGCTCGTGCGGGCCGCGGACGGCCCCGTCCGCCCCGGCGGCCGGGTGGTCGTGGGGATCGGCTTCGGGCCGCTGCGGATCGACGCCCCGTGCGAGGTGGTCTGGACGGCGTACGAGCCCGCCCGCGTGGGATTCGCGTACGGGACCCTGAGCGGCCACCCCGAGTGCGGGGAGGAGTCCTTCGTGGTGGAGATCGACCCCGACGGCACCGTGTGGTTCACGGTGACGGCCTTCAGCCGCCCGAACAGCTGGTACACCCGGCTCGCGGGCCCGGTGATCCCCTTCCTCCAGCTCCGTTACGCCCGCCGGCTCGGCCGCCACGTGCGCAGGCTGGCCGCCGCCGCCTGACCCGTCCGATACTGGAGGCGATGGACTGGTTCACGACGCCCGGCTACTGGCTGACCCGGCTGGTCTTCCAGCGGGCCCTGGCCGGCGTGTACCTCTTCGCCTTCCTCGGGGCCGCCCTTCAGTTCCGGGCCCTGATCGGGGCGAACGGCATGCTGCCCGTGCCGCGCTACGTGCGGTACGTGCCCTTCCGGCGTGCGCCGAGCCTCTTCCAACTGCGCTACTCGGACCGTCTCTTCGCCGGGTGCGCCTGGACCGGGGCGGCTCTGGCCGCCGCCCTCGCGGCGGGGGCCGGGGACGAGGTGCCGCTGGGCGCGGCCATGGGGATGTGGGCGGTGCTGTGGCTGCTGTACCTCTCCATCGTGAACGTGGGGCAGACCTGGTACTCCTTCGGCTGGGAGTCGCTGCTGCTGGAGGTGGGCTTCCTCGCCGTCTTCCTCGGCAACGCGCGCGCCGGGCCGCCGGTGCTGGTGCTGTGGCTGCTGCGCTGGGTGGTCTTCCGCGTGGAGTTCGGGGCCGGGCTGATCAAGATGCGCGGGGACGCCTGCTGGCGCAAGCTCACCTGCCTGTACTTCCACCACGAGACGCAGCCGATGCCCGGGCCGCTGAGCTGGTTCTTCCACCATCTGCCAGCGCCCCTCCACCGGGTGGAGTGCGCCGCGAACCACGTGACCCAACTGGTGGTCCCGGTTCTCCTCTTCACCCCGCAGCCGGTGGCCTCCTACGCCGCCGGGATCATCATCGCGACGCAGCTGTGGCTCGTGCTGTCGGGGAACTTCGCCTGGCTGAACTGGATCACGATCACGGTGGCACTGGCGGCCGTGGACTTCTCCGGGATCGCGGGCGCTCCCCCGGCGGCCGCCTCGCGGGAGGCACCGCTCTGGTACGTGGTGGTGGTGTGCGCGGTGGCCGCCCTCGTACTGTTCCTCAGCCGCCACCCGGTGCTCAACATGATCTCGCGCCGGCAGGTGATGAACCGCTCCTTCGACTCCCTGCACCTGGTCAACACGTACGGGGCCTTCGGCTCGGTCGGCCGGGTCCGGATGGAGGTGGCGGTCGAGGGCACGGCCGAGGGGAGCCCCGACCGGGCGCCGCCCGACGAGGACGCGTGGCGGGAGTACGGCTTCAAGGGGAAGCCGGGCGAACCGCACCGGCTGCCGCGCCAGTTCGCCCCGTACCACCTGCGCCTGGACTGGCTGATGTGGTTCGCGGCGATCTCCCCCGGTTATGCGCGGGACTGGTTCGGGCCGTTCGTGGAGCGGCTGCTCGTGGGCGACCGGGACACCCTGCGGCTGCTGCGCCACAACCCCTTCCCCGACGCCCCGCCGGTCTACGTCCGGGCCCGGCTGTACCGCTACCGGTACACGACCTGGCGGGAGCTGCGCGAGACGGGCGACTGGTGGCACCGCACGCTGGTGCGCGAGTACCTGCCGCCGACCCGTCTCGCGGAGGCCGCCTGGTCGGAGCCGCGGTAGCTCAGGATCCCAGCAGCGCCGCCTCCTGCTCCGCCGATATGCCCTTCCGCGGGCGGTCGGGCCGGTGCGGGGCGACCCCGCCGAGCGCCTGGAGCCAGGCCCAGGTGTCGGCCACGGTCTCCTCCACGGGGCGGCAGACGAGGCCCGCCTCCAGGGCCTTGGTCACGTCCCCGCCGAACATGTAGGCGTGCAGTTCGGTCTCGGGGAGGTAGATCGGCAGCTCGGTCCAGGGCTCGACGCCCGCCTTCTCGATGACCTCGTCCGGGGTCCAGCGCGGTTCGGCCCCGGCGCCGGTGGCGGCGACGCAGGCTTCCAGGAAGCTGCCCATGGTGGCGTGGCCGACCGGGGAGACCAGGTTGTAGGCGCCGCCGCGCCCGGCGGCGCCCGCGTCGAGGGACCAGCGCGCGAGATCGCGCACGTCGATGTACTGGAGCGGCAGGCCGGGGCGCCCGGGGGCGACGAAGGGGCCGCCGCGGGCGATGCGGTTCAGCCACCAGGGCAGCCGGCCGACGTTCTCCCACGGCCCGATGATCAGCCCGGCGCGCACGAGCAGGGCGCGGTCGCCGAAGGCGTCCAGGGCGGCGAGCTCACCACCCCGCTTGTCCTCCGCGTAGGCGGTGGCCTCCGCGTCGGGCGAGCCCTCGACCAGCGGGCCGTCCTCGTCGAGACCGGCCGGGGCGGGGTAGGCGTACACCGAGCGGCTCGATATGTACACGTACCCGCCGGCCCGGCCGCGCAGCAGGCGGGCACTGTCGCGCACGGCGGTGGGGGCGCCGCTCCAGGTGTCGACGACGAGGTCCCACTCCCCCTCGGCGAGGGCGTCCAGGCCGCCGGGGGCGGTGCGGTCCCCGTGCACGGCGGTGGTGCCCGGCGGGGGCGCGTGGTGTCCGCGGTGGAAGACGGTCACCTCCCAGCCCCGGGCGAGGGCGTCCTCACTGATCGCGCGTCCGACGAATTCCGTGCCACCCAGCATCAGCAGTTTCATACGGGCAGCCTGCCCGGGCGGGGGGCGTGGCGGAACCTGTGATCGCTCTCGGCGATGACGCTCACGGCGTACGGCTTCACGGAACTTCTCGGCGCGCCCGGACGGTCGGGGAAGGCTCGGGAGGCTCCGGGCAAGGGCAGCGCCCCCGGTGCGGCTGGGCACGGGGGCGCTTGGTACCGCTTCGCGTCAGTCGATGCCGGGCAGGATGTGCGATTCCGCCAGGTCGTCCTCGTACCCCGCCAGTCGGATCGGGGCGGATCGTGCCCACACTTCGAGGCTTCCGAGCTCGTCGGCCCTCGGCTTGCGCCGCGAGGCCGGCCGCTCCAGCAACTCCGGTTCGGGCTTCGTCTTTTCAGTCACCGCGCACTCCTTTGTGTCGCGTAACCCGGCAGGCGTACCGCGCGCCGGGCAGGGAGGGAAAGGGTTCCGGACGCGGTGGCGCCTTAGTGGAGCGCGGCCCGGATGGGGGCCGTCTTGATGCCCCAGAGTACACATATGAGCGGACCCCCGCTCGATGGAAAGGCAAAATCCGCTCCGTCCACCCAGTTTCGCCGCGAGTTCAGCAAGTCGTAGGACGGCGGGTCCGCGACGGATGGTCTGCTCGGTGCCGGGTGTACGCGGTGCGACGGAAGGAAGTGGCGGTGGCCGGGTCCGGGGTGTCGAGAGCCGAAGTCCCTTGCCTCACAAGCGTGCAGGAGCTCATGGATCTTCTGCACGCGTGCCGCGGCGGGCGCGGGCTGGAGACCGCCGCCCTGCTGCGCCGCTCGCATCCCTTCGACAAGGAACTCCAGGTCGCGGGCTTGGTGCACGAGCTCGGCGCGCTGCTCTGTCCGGGTGACCGCACGTTTCGCGCCGACCTCGCGGCGGCCGCGGTCCGACCGCTCCTCGGCGAACGGGTGGCGATGCTCGTCGCCCTCTCCGGGCGCGACGGGGGCCGGGAGGCTCCGGAGCCGGAAGGGGCCGGCGAGGCGGGCGAGGCAGCGGCGACCTTGCGCCACGCACGGGAGGCGGCCGCCGCGGCCGGCCTCGACGCGGGCGTACTGGAGGACTGGCAGCCCGTACTGGAACTGGTCGCGGCCGGGGCCTACCGGCCCGTGCACCCCGTACGCCCCGCCCGCCCCGCCCGGCCGGCACCGCAGGCACCGCCCGGGAACGGCAACGACCCCCTCGGTTCGCCGAGGGGGTCGATCGCGGGGATCCAGTAGGGCCCGGAGGGGGCCGACTACCAGTTCGCGGGGGCGTAGTCCTTGAGGAAGACGCCGTACAGGTCCTCGCCGGCCTCGCCGCGGACGACGGGGTCGTAGACGCGGGCGGCGCCGTCGACCAGGTCGAGGGGGGCGTGGAAGCCCTCCTCGGCGAGGCGCAGCTTGTCGAAGTGCGGGCGCTCGTCGGTGATCCAGCCGGTGTCGACCGAGGTCATCAGGATGCGGTCGGTCTGGAACATCTCCTGGCCGCTGGTCCGCGTCACCATGTTCATCGCGGCCTTGGCGGCATTGGTGTTCGGGTGCCCCGCGCCCTTGTAGCCGCGGCTGAAGACGCCCTCCATCGCCGAGACGTTCACGACGTACGCACGCCCGCTGGCCGCCTTCCGGGCGGCCTCGGCCATCGACGGGCGGAGCGCACTGATCAGGATGAACGGCGACGTGTAGTTGCACAGCTGGGTCTCGAGCAGCTCCACCGGGGAGATCTGGTCGATGGTCTGCACCCAGGTGTTGCTGTCGACGACGTCGGGCAGCAGGCCGCCCGCGTCGATGGCGGTACCGGCGAGGTGCCGCTCCAGGCTGGCGTTCCCCGCGACCAGGGCGAGGTCGGCGACCTTCTGCGCCTCGAGCCCGCTCACGCCGACGGGCAGCGCGGCCAGGCCGTCGACCGCGCCGGAGTTGAAGGCGCCGATCACGTGGTGGGCGGGGAGCTCGCCGGCCGGCAGCGGGGCGCTCTCCCCTTCGACCAGCGCGGCGTACGCGGTGGGCAGGCGGCGCACGGTCTGCGTGGCGTTGTTGATCAGGATGTCGAGCGGGCCGGCCGCGGCCACCTGGTCGGCGAGCGCCACGGCCTGGGCCGGGTCGCGCAGGTCGATGCCGACGACCTCCAGACGGTGCATCCAGTCGGCCGAGTCGTCCATCGCCTTGAAGCGGCGGATGGCGTCCTTGGGGAAGCGCGTGGTGATCGTGGTGTGGGCGCCGTCGCGCAGCAGCCGCAGCGCGATGTACATGCCGATCTTGGCCCGGCCGCCGGTGAGCAGCGCGCGCTTGCCGGCGAGGTCGGCGCGGGCCTCGCGCCTGGCCCGGTTCTCGGTGGCGCAGTCCGGGCAGAGCTGGTGGTAGAAGTAGTCGACCTCGACGTACCGCGTCTTGCAGACGTAGCAGGAGCGCGGGCGCTGGAGTATCCCGGCGATCCGGCCGGCCTCCGTGACGGAGGAGGGCAGGATGCCCTCGGTCTCGTCGTCGATGCGCTCGGCGGAGCCGGTCGCGGTCGCCTCGGTGACGGCCTTGTCGTTGGCGGTCTTGGCGGCGCGGCGCTCCTGGCGGCGGCGCTGCTTGACCGTCCGGTAGATGCCGGCGGTGGCGCGGCGTACGGTGATGGCGTCCGGGTGGTCGACGTCGATCTTGTCGAGCTCGTCGAGCACGCTGAGGCAGACGGCGAGGCGCTCGGGGTCGATGCCGGGCCCGTAGGCCTGCCCGTACTCGTTGGTTTCGTCGGTCACCGTCATGGCCGCTGCCCGTTCCTTGATCATTCGTCCGCATCCGCCTGCTGCGGAAGTCCCCAAAAGGGAAACTGTACGGATCCCACCCGGCCGGAACCAAACCCGTCTCCGGGCGGCTCACGCACCGCAAGGCACCCGTCACCCCGCGCACCGGATCCGGGCACCCGCCGCGCCCCCCGGAGGGCCGGATCGCGTACTCCCGTACTACGTCCGGAGTATGACTCGTGACCCCCTGTGGGGGGAGGAATAGCCCAGTTGGGTGGGGCATTGTGGAGTTCATGAGTGCACTGGCGCTGTCGGTCCTGCTGTGCTTCGTGTCCGCGGTCGCGTACGCGGGTGGCGCGATCGTCCAGGAACGGGTCGCGGTGAGCACGCCGGACCGGCCGTACGCGCCGCTGCGCCGCGGCGGCTGGTGGGTGGCGATCGGGCTCAACGGCCTCGGTGCCCTGCTGCACGTGGTGGCCCTCGCCTACGGTCCGCTCAGCCTCGTCCAGCCGCTGGGCGCGCTCACGATCGTCTTCGCCCTGCCCATGGCGGCCTTCTTCGTCGGCCGCCGGGCCGGCGCGGCGGCCTGGCGCGGGGCCATGCTGGCCACCCTGGGTCTGGCCGGGCTGCTGGCCCTGACGGGCGGCGACGGGCGCGATGACGGGTCGCCGGCGGACTTCGAGCGGAGCGCGCTGCTCGTGGTGACCGGGGCGGGCGTGGCGGTGCTGTTCCTGGCGGCCCACCGGGTGCACCGGGCGGTGCTGCGCGCGGTGCTGCTGGCCGCGGCGGCCGGCACCTCCTTCGGGATGGCCTCGGTGTTCACCAAGTCGGTGGCCGAATCCTTCGAGCGGGACGGGCTGGGCGCGGTGGCCGCCCTGGGCCCGCTGTGGCCGGACCTCGCGGCGATCGCGGTCCTGGCCGTCGGCGGCCTGCTGCTGTCGCAGGCCGCCTACCGGGGCGCCGGGCTGACCGCGCCGCTGGCCACGGTGACCGTGGTCAATCCGGTGGTCGCGGCGACGGTCGGGATCGCGCTCTTCGGCGAGGGCTTCCGGTTCGGGGCCCTGGGCACGACCGCGGCGCTGGTCAGCGCCGTGGTCGCGGCGGGCGGGCTGATCCTGCTGACCGCCGTGCCCCCGCACGTGCGGGGCTCAGATGTCGACTCCGTGAGAGCGGAGGTACTTGAGCGGGTCGATGTCGGAGCCGTAGCCCGGTCCCGTGCGCATCTCGAAGTGCAGGTGCGGTCCGGTGGTGTTGCCGGTCGAACCGGAGCGGCCGATCCGCTGGCCGCCGGAGACCTGCTGGCCGGCCTTGACGCCGAGCGCGGAAAGGTGGGCGTACTGGGAGTACCGGCCGTCGGTGTGCCGGATGACGACCTGGTACCCATACGCCCCGGCCCAGCCGGCGGAGACGACCTGGCCGGGTCCGACGGACTTGACGGCCGTGCCGGTCGCCACCGGGAAGTCGACGCCCGTGTGGTAGCCGCTGGACCAGGAGGAACCGGACACGCGGTAGCGGGTGCCGATGGAGGCGTCGACGGGGGCGGAGAATCCGCCGGCGGCAGGCTGCTGCTGCGCTGATTCCGGCTTCTCGGCGGGCTTTTCGGCCGGCTTCTCGGCGGGCTTTTCTGCGGGCTTCTCTGCGGGTTTCGGTGCGGGCGCCTCGGCGGGCTTGGCGGCCGCCGGCTCGACCGGCTTCACCGGTTCCGCGGTGCGCGGCGGCTTCTCGGGGCTCTGCGCGGGAGGCGGTGCCGGCGCGGCCGGTGCGGTGGTGACGCGCAGGGTCAGGCGCTGTCCCGGGAAGATCAGGTCCGGGTTGCCGCCCACGGTGGCCCGGTTGGTCTCGTACAGCGCCTGCCAGCCGCCCTCGACGTGCTGTTCGGTGGCGATCGCGGAGAGCGAGTCGCCGGGCGCGACGACGTACGGGTTCTGCAGGACCGAAGTCCCGGTGGGACGGGGCGTGGTGCCCTGCGCCGAGGCCGCGTCGGCCGGCCGGCTCTGCTGCGGCTGCGTCTGCGGCTGCTGGGGCTTGGCCTGGGGCGTGACCGCGGGGGCCTGGCCGCCTCGGGAGAGCCCGGCCTTCTTGCCGCAGTTCGGCCAGGCCTGCGGCCCCTGCCCCTTCAGCACCTTCTCCGCGACCGCGATCTGCTGGCCCTTGGTGGCCAGGTCGGCGCGGGCCGCGTAGGCGGTGCCGCCGAAGGCGCGCCAGGTGCTCTGGCTGAACTGGAGGCCGCCGTAGTAGCCGTTGCCGGTGTTGATGTGCCAGTTGTTCGTCGACTCGCAGGCGGCGACCTTGTTCCAGGTGTCCACGGAGGCGGCGTGCGCGGATCCGGCGCCGATGAAGGGGAGCGCGAGCCCGGCTCCACCCGCGGTGACGACGAGCGAGGCCCGGTTGATGCTGCTCGGCTGATACCGGCGGTGCCGGCCCCGTACACCCATGGGAGCCCCCATCGAAGACATCAGGAACCCACAACCTAACGATCCGACCAGGGCATGACAAGGGGCGCAACGGGGCGCCTTCCAGCGGCACTTGACACACCCTCGATCGCCAAGACATTCACAGGCGGCCGCGCCGGGGTAGCGTCGGCATGCGGCGCGCACCCACGCGCGCCGCACCACAGCCACAGCACACTCGAAGCACACCCCGAAGCACGCAGGAGCGCAACGATGAGCACCAGCACAGCCCAGATCGGCGTCACCGGGCTCGCGGTCATGGGCAGCAACCTCGCCCGCAACTTCGCCCGCAACGGTTTCACCGTGGCCGTCCACAACCGCACGGCCGCCAAGACCCGGGCCCTGGTGGAGGAGTTCGGGCACGAGGGCAGGTTCGTGGCGGCGGAGTCGGCGAAGGAGTTCGTCGACGCGCTGGAGCGCCCCCGCCGCCTCGTCATCATGGTGAAGGCCGGCGAGCCGACCGATGCCGTGATCCGCGAATTCGCCCCGCTCCTTGAGGAGGGCGACGTCATCATCGACGGCGGCAACGCCCACTTCGAGGACACCCGGCGCCGCGAGAAGGAGCTGCGCGAGCAGGGCATCCACTTCGTGGGGGTGGGCATCTCGGGCGGCGAGGAGGGCGCGCTGCTCGGCCCGAGCATCATGCCCGGAGGCTCGGAGGAGTCGTACGCCTCCCTCGGCCCGCTGCTGGAGAAGATCTCCGCGAAGGCCGCCGACGGCACGCCCTGCACCTCGCACATGGGGCCCGACGGCGCCGGACACTTCGTGAAGATGGTCCACAACGGCATCGAGTACGCCGACATGCAGCTGATCGCCGAGGCCTACCACCTGCTGCGCGAGGTGGCCGGCTACTCCCCCGCGAAGATCGCGGAGACCTTCCGCGAGTGGAACCGCGGACGCCTGGACTCGTACCTGATCGAGATCACGGCGGAGGTGCTCGCGCACACGGACGCCGCGACCGGCCGTCCGTTCGTGGACGTCGTGGCCGATGCCGCCGAGCAGAAGGGCACCGGCCGCTGGACCGTGCAGATCGCCCTGGACCTGGGCGTTCCGGTGTCGGGCATCGCGGAGGCCGTCTTCGCCCGCTCCGTTTCGGGCCACGCGGACCTGCGCGCGGCCTCGCAAGGGCTGCCGGGCCCAGTCGCCGCCCCGCTGTCCCCGGAGGCCGCGGACGCGTTCGCCGCCCAGGTGGAGCAGGCCCTGTACGCCTCGAAGATCGTCTCGTACACCCAGGGCTTCCACCAGATCCGGGCCGGCAGCGAGGAGTACGGCTGGGGCGTGGACCTGGGCGCGGTGGCTTCCCTGTGGCGCGGCGGCTGCATCATCCGGGCCGCCTTCCTGGACCGGATCCGGGCGGCGTACGACGCGCGGCCGAAGCTGCCGAGCCTGCTGGCGGACTCCGGGTTCGCGGGTGAGATCGGCGCGGCCCAGCAGGACTGGCGGGCCGTTCTGGTGGCGGCGGTGAACCACGGCATCCCGGTGCCCGCCTTCTCCGCCTCGCTGGCGTACTACGACGCGCTGCGCGCGGAGCGGCTCCCCGCCGCCCTCACGCAGGGGCAGCGCGACTTCTTCGGGGCGCACACCTACCGGCGAACCGACCGCGCGGGCTCGTTCCACACGCTCTGGAGCGGCGACCGCTCCGAGGTCCAGACGAGCTGAGGCCGCTCAGCTCCAGGGCCCGGGCTGCGGTACCGGCGCGGGCCCTGGCGGCGGAGGCACCGGGTCCGGCTCCGGGAAGGGGCTGGGCACGGGCGGCTCCGGGCGCGGGATCGGCTCGGGGTCCGGGAACGGATTCGGATCCGGGGTGGGCTCGGGCTCGGGGACCGGTGGCTGCGTCTCTTCGAGTTTTCGCACCATATGTTCCATTTTCCCGCGATGGCGCCGGAAACGCCCCTACGCCGCTCCGAACTCCCCCAGCCCCGCGGCCAGGCCCGGGGCCGGGCTGGACAGGACCGGGATCCGCGTCGTGACGAGCTCCGTGGCCCCGGTCATGGAGACCTGGGCCAGCACGATGACGTCCGCGTCGGTGACGGCGTCGACTGCCGCCGCCACCAGGTCGAGGGAGCCGGCCCGGTCCCCCGCCGCGAACCGCTCCCAGGCCCCGTCGACCAGGTGCGTGACGATCGACAGCGGCCGCTCGCCGGCCTCCTCGGCCAGCAGCTCCACGGTCGGCGCGAGGGTCGACTCCACGGTGGCCAGTACGACGATCCGCGCGCCGGTGCGCACCGCGGCGGCCGCCATCGGCCGGTCCACGCGGAGCACCGGGGCGCCGAGCGCCGGGGCCAGGGCCTCCGCGACAGCCCCGATCGTCGAGCAGGTGACCAGTACGGGCCCCGGCCCGGCCTCGGCGAGCACCTCCAGCAGAGCCGGAGCCACCGCTTCCGGCCCTTCGACGCGGGCCCGGGCCAGCAGCTCCGGAACCACCAGGTGGCGCAGGACGGCCCCCGGGTGGTTCCGGTCCCGCAGCGCGTCGAAGACCGGCACGTGCGCGGCCGAGGTGTGCAGCAGGACCAGTCCGGCGCCCGTCACCAGAGGTCGGAGTCCGCGTCGAGCTGCGCCTTGGCGGCCGCCACGACCCCGGCCGACGCCTCGGGCGCCTCATCGGGGTGTTTGGCGGCCCAGCTCGCCGCATACGGGCAGAGCGGAACCACGGGCACCCCTTCGGCGGCGGCGATCCCGTAGAAGGTCTTCACCAGCTGCCCGGCGATGCCCCGGCCCTCGTGGCCCGGCTCGACGACGGTGTGCACGGCCGCCAGGGCGTGGGGCTCCTCGGCGAGAACGAAGTAGGCGATCAGCCCGGCGACCGCCCCGTCCTCGACCGCCAGCAGCCGTCCGGCCTCCCGCTCGTCCTTGAACTCGATCGCCACGGTCCCGCTCCCCTCAGACAGCCACCGCGTGGGGGCTGCGCTCCTGATCCGTCCCCGGCACCGGGGCGGAGGGATCCGCACCCAGCTCGATGATCCGATTGTCGGCGTCGACGTGCACGACGCGCGGCTTGAGCGCCCGCGCCTCCGCGTCCTCGACCTGCGCGTAGCTGATGAGGATGACCAGGTCCCCGGGGTGCACGAGGTGCGCGGCGGCCCCGTTGATCCCGATGACCCCGGACCCGCGCTCCCCCTCGATGACGTACGTCTCCAGCCGCGCACCATTGGTGATGTCGACGATGTGTACGAGCTCTCCGGGCAGCAGGTCCGCCGCGTCGAGCAGATCGGCGTCGACGGTCACGGAGCCGACGTAGTGCAGGTCGGCCTGGGTGACGGTGGCCCGGTGGATCTTGGACTTGAACATGGTACGAAACATGAAGAAGCTCCCGAAATGTCTGCTCCCTGCCTGCTTCCCGCAGGTCAAGGGCGGTCTCCGGAGCCTACAGCGATTCACATATCTGGTCAGCTGCCCCCAGGTGTTGCAGACCTCACGCTGACCCGCTGCTGACTCCTCTGACACATCGCCAGGTGCGGTCGGGGGTCGCAGCCTTCTGTGACCCGGGCCCTGAGGCGCCGGGTACGCGGCGTCCCGAGCCACGGCCGGCGGTGGGGCGGCGGCTGGCTACAGTGACGCCCCACTCGACACAGCAGCTCTCGGAGGCCGTCCCATGTCGTCACGCACCCCGTCCGGCCCGCTCGCACGCCCCGGCGCCTCCGCTTCGGACGCCGACGCTCTCTGGAGGGTGATCAACGGGATGTACGAGGCATACATGGCCGGGGACCGGACGGCCGTCGACGCGCGGCTCGACCCGGAGGCGACGGTCTGGGATTCCGCAGCCGATCCGCTGCTCCTCGGCAGGGCGGACCTGGAGCGGCTGCGCAACGAGCGGCCGGAGCCCGGAAGCGGTCCGGTGGAGACCGGCCTCGTCGCCTACGACCCGGTCGTCGACGTGTTCGGCGATACGGCCGTCCTGCGCTACTGGCTGCGCGTCGACTTCGCCCCGGGACCGGACGGAGCCGCCACACGTCCCGAGCTGGTGCGCAACACGGCGGTGCTGCGCAGGGACGCCGACGGCGGCTGGCTCATCGTGCATCTCCATGAAGACGTCCTGCAGCCGGGCGGGGTACCCGCAGTCGACGTCTGACGCCGCCTGTGCGGCGCGCCTGACCGACCCCCTCCATCCGTGCACGCCGCACACTCGCGTCCCGGGCCGCCCTGGTTAACGTCCGTCCATTCTCCGGACAGCAGGGAGGCAGAAATGACGTACAGGGTGGCCATGGACATCGGTGGCACCTTCACGGATGTCGTCGCGTACGACGAGACGCGCGGCACGTACATCGCGGCGAAAGCCCCGACGACGCCAGGTGATCTGGCCGAGGGGGTCTTCGCCGCGCTCGGGAGGGTGGTGGACGATCCCGCCGCGATCTCGTTCTTCGTGCACGGCACCACTCAGGGGCTGAACGCGCTGCTGGAACGCAAGGGCGCCCGCGTCCTGCTCCTCATGTCCGCGGGCATGCGCGACATCTACCACATAGCGCGCGGCAACCGGGACCGCATGTTCGACCTGCACTACCGCAAACCCGTGCCCCTGGTGGAGCGGCGGGCCACCGCTGAGGCCGGCGGACGGCTCGACTGGCGCGGTGAGGAGCTGTGTCCGCTGGACGAGGACGCGGTACGGGCGACAGCACGGCGGATCCGCGCCGAGGGCTACACCGCGGTCGCGGTCTCCTTCCTGTTCAGCTACGTCAACCCCGCTCACGAGGTGCGGGCCGGCGAGATCCTCGCCGAGGAGCTGAAGGACGAGGACGTCATGATCGTCCTCTCTCACCAGGTGGCCAGTGAATGGCGTGAGTACGAGCGCACCTCGTCCGCCGTCCTGGACGCGTACACGGGGCCCGTCGTGCGCCGCTACCTCGGGCGGATCGAGGAGCGGTTCACCGAGCGTGGGCTGGGGGTGCCCGTCCAGGTGATGCAGTCGTCGGGTGGAGTGGTCAACGCCGACTTCGCGCGCCGCAACCCACTGCAGACCCTTCTGTCAGGACCGGTCGGGGGCACCATGGGAGGCGTGGCCGCGGCGGCGCTCCTCGGCCGGCCGAACGCCATCTGTGTCGACATGGGGGGTACGTCGTTCGACGTGTCGCTGGTGCTCGACGGGCGGCCCGACATCTCCAACGAGGGCTCGGCGGACGGCTTTCCGGTGCTCATGCCGCTGGTCAACCTGCACACCATCGGCGCGGGAGGCGGCTCGATCGCGTACATGGAGGCGGGCGGGCTGCGGGTGGGGCCCGAGTCGGCCGGAGCGGTTCCGGGACCGGCCTGCTACGGGCGGGGCGGCACCCGCGCCACGGTGACGGACGCCAACGCCGTACTGGGCCGGGTGGATCCGGAGTGGTTCGCGGGCGGGCACATGACGCTCGACGTCGAGGCGGCCCACCGAGCCGTCGGTGAGCTGGCCGGACAGCTGGGCATCGAACCCGTGGAGTTGGCAGGCGGGATCTGCGAGGTCGCCAACGCGAAGATGGCCCAGGCCATTCGCACGCTGACGGTCGAGCACGGCCTGGAGCCCGGGGAGTTCGCACTCCTCGCGTTCGGCGGCGCGGGACCCATGCACGCCGTGGAGATCGCTCGTGAACTGGGCGTCGAAGAGGTGGTCGTCCCCCGCTTCCCGGGCGCCTTCTCCGCCTGGGGCATGCTCGGCACCGAGGTGCGTCGCGACCTCACCCGCCAGTTCTTCACCCCGGGTGACGTCCTCGACGGCGCCGCGATGGCGCAAGCCCTCGGCGAGTTGCAGGCGCAGGCCCTGGCCGCGCTGGCCGAGCAGGGTGTGCCCGCCGGGCGCAGCCGGGTCGAGCACGCCGCCGACATGCGGTACGAAGGCCAGGACTACACCCTGACCGTTCCGCTCGACGCCGCCGAGGAACCCCTGCACGAGGACTTCCTCGCGCGCGCCGCGGCCAGGTTCGCCGCGCTGCACGAGCGCCGCTACGGGCACGCGACCCCCGATGCCCCGGTCGAGTTCGTCACGCTGCGGACGACAGGTCTCGGCTCCCTGCCCGAGACCGAGCCCACCGTGTACGGGCCGCAGGACGGCCAAGACCCCTGGGTCGGCCGCACCAAGCCCGTCGTGTTCGGCGGCCGGGCGTACGAGACGCCCGTGCTCCGCCGGGAACACCTCGCGGCGGGCGATCAGTTCGCCGGTCCCGCAGTCATCGTCGAAGCCACCTCCACCACGGTCGTCCCACCGGACGCGACCGTCGCCGTCGATCCGCACGGCTTTCTCGTCGTCAAGCTCGGAGGCAACGCGTGAACGCCCCTACCCCCGTGATCGATCCGGTCACCACCGAGATCATCCGCTGCGCCCTGCTCCAGGCCGCCGAGGACATGAACACGACCCTGATCAGGTCGGCCTACACACCCACGATCTACGAGGCCAAGGACTGCGCGGTCGCGCTCCTCGACCGGGATCACCACGTGCTGGGCCAGTCGTCCGGACTGCCGATCTTCCTCGGCAACCTGGAGGAGTGCACGCGCGCGACGGAGCGCATGTACGGCCGGGAGGTGTGGCAGGAGGGCGATGTCTGGGTGCTCAACGACTCCTACATCGGCGGCACCCACCTCAACGACGTCACCGTCTACGCGCCCATCCACGTCGGCGGCGAGCTGGTCGGCTTCGCGGCGTCCCGGGCGCACTGGATCGACATGGGGTCGAAGGACCCCGGCGGGTCCATGGACTCCACGACGATCTACCAAGAGGGCCTGCGCATGGGGCCGTTGAAGATCTACGAGCGTGGCGAGCCCTGCGTGCTGACGCAGGATCTGATCGCCCGGCAGGTCCGCTTCCCGCAGCCCACGCTCGGCGACATGCGCGCCCAGGTCGCCTGCGCGCTCACCGGCGGCCGACGCCTGGGGGAGATCGTGGAGCGCTGGGGCACGGACACCCTGCTGGCAGCGCGTGACGCGATCTTCGAGCAGACCGAGCGCCTGGAGCGCGAGCAGATCGCCGCGATCCCGGACGGCGTGTACGAGGCCACGGGGCAGCTCGACAACGACGGCATCGACCTCGGCACGCCCCTGCACGTCACCGTCCGGGTCACCGTGGACGGCGACCGCATGACCATGGACGTCACCGACTGCGCCGACCAGGCCACCGGGCCGGTCAACTGCGGCGCCGCACAGACCGTCGCCGCCTGCCGGGTCGGTTACAAGCTGCTGGTCAGCGGCGAGGTCCCGCTGAACGGCGGCTCGTTCAAGCCGCTCGACGTCCTTACCCGGCCGGGTTCGATGCTCGCCGCGGTGGAGCCGGCGGCGTGCCAGTACTACTACTCGCACCTGGGCCTCGTCATCGACCTGGTGGTCAGGGCCCTCGCACCCGCGCTGCCGGAGAAGGCGGCGGCGGCCTCGTACGGCGACTCGATGATCGTGCAGTTCACCGGGGTCGACCCGCGCACCGACAAGCTGTTCGTCTCCCAGGAGGCCACCGTCGGCGGCTGGGGCGCCTGGCAGACCGGCGACGGCGAGACGTGCCTGATCAACAACGTCAACGGCTCCCTGCGCGACATGCCGGTCGAGGTTCTGGAGACACTCTTCCCGGTGCGGGTGGAGGAGTACGCCGTCCGCGTCGACTCGGCGGGAGCGGGCCGCACCCGTGGTGGCAACGGCGTCGTACGCCAGTACCGGTTCACCGCGGACCAGGACCTGTCGCTGTGGTGGGAACGGTCGGTGACCCCGGCATGGGGCCTCTTCGGCGGCGAGGCGGGCGCCCCGCCCAGGGTCACGCTCAACCCCGGCCGGGGCGACGAGCGTTCCCTGCTGAAGACCAATGCCCTCCCGGTTCGGGAAGGCGATGTGCTGCGCTGCGAGAGCGGCGGGGGCGGCGGCTTCGGTCCGGCGTCGGAGCGCACGGTCGAAGCGGTCGCCGATGACATCCGTCAGGGGCTGCTCAGCGCGGCACGGGCAGAGGCCGACTACCTGTCAGCTCGTTGACGGTCCGCCAGAAGGATCGTCGAGCAGAACGCGGCAGGCCAAGTGCAGGGCCAGCCGCAGGCTCGGGTCCTCGGGGTCGCAGCCGAGGGCCCGCAGCCGCTCCACGCGGGCGGTGACCGTATTGCGGTGCACCCCCAGCCTGGCCGCGGCCGCCGACGGGGTGGCGACGTCGAGGACCACGGCGAGGGTGCGCAGCAGACTGCCGTCCCTGTCGGCCTCCAGCAGCGCGGCGAGCAGTGACTCGGCCGGGCCGCGCAGCACGTCACGCGGCACAGCGGCCAGGAGCTGCTCCGGGCCCGTCCGGTCGGCCCGCACGACCGTGCCGGGTCGCGTGACGCTCACGGCGGCCACCGCGTCGGCGAACACCGGCCCGAGGCCCGCGAGGTCCGTGGCCGGACCGGCCACCGCCCCGGCCAGCGGCACCAGCAGGGACGGATGGACCAGCGCGGCCCGCAACTTGTCGCCGGCACGGGCGAGGGGATCCCGCGCCGGCGGCAGGTCATCCTGCTGCTCCCAGGCCACCCAGCACCCTTCGTAGGCCACGAGCGGCCCGCCCGGGCCCGTCCGGCTCCACCAGGAGGCCAGCAGCGCGCCGCCGCGGTCCTGTTCTGCGGGCCGTACGACATACACCACGAAGGGACCGCGCACGGGCCAGCCCAGCGCCACGGCCTGCATGAGCAGCGGGTCGCGCTCTTCGGCCAGGCCCGGCTCCTGCTCCTGGGCCGAGTGCCGGCCCTGATCCTGGCCTTGCTCATGGTCCTGTGGCGTCGGCGCGGCCCCGCCCCGGTCCACGAGCTCCACAAGGAGTCCCGACGCGTGCAGGCCCAGGCGCTCCGAGGTCAGGCGCTCCCGCGCCGCCCACGCCGTCAGCGGAGCGACGGCCAGCCCCAGAACCTCTCGGACCGTCGACTCCCAGCCCGCGACGCGGGACCGGGAAGACGCGGCCAGCACGGCGAGCGGACCGCCTTCCGGGTCGGGTACCTCCACCCGCACGCGCACCGCGCCGGCAGGCGCGTCGAGCGCGGCGGACCGGCCCGCGATCACCTCGCCGGACGGAGCGACGAGCGCGACATCGGTCGACGGCAGCACTGCGTGCAGGGCCGAGACGATGCGCACCGGGCGCGGTCCGGCCGCGGTGATGCGCCGGGCCGCCGTCGCCAGCAGTGCCGTGCGGCCCGCCTCGGGCTGGGCCACGGCCGAGGCGATCCGCACGGCGGCGTCCAGGGCACTGCCCGCCACCACGAGCAACGGCACACCGAGCCGCTCGGCCAGATCCGCAGCGGATTCCGCATTGCCCGCGCCCCGAGCGACGACCACGCAGGCCGCGGCGTGCTCCCACGCTTTGCGCAGGGCCATCTCGATGGTCCACGCCGCCGACGCGGCGAGGCCGGTCAGGACGACGGCGGTGTGCGGCTGCAGCTCGTCCAGCGCGTCGAGGTGGTCGGCGATGCGTACGGCCCGCACGTCGACCGCGCGATCGGCCGGCCCGTACACGGTGACACCGGCGAGCGGCCCGTGCTGGACGAGCTCGGCGAGGGTCAGGTAGCGGTCCGCGGCAACCGGTTCCCTCACCATGGGCCACCTCCGTTCCGCTCCATCAGCGCCGGTACGCCCATCCGGGCCAAGGCCCGGCCTTCACGCGTGTGCCAGGGCGGCGCCGCCTCGATGACGACCACCTCGACCTCTGTTCCGGGGACCGCACGCTCGACGTCCACGACGCTTCCGTCCGCGGCGGACAGGATGAGGATCTGGTCGGGAGCCGCGGCCACGACGGCGCCGTCACCGAGGGCCAGGAGCACCTCGTTGTGGGCCTCCAGCCGGAACCGGCGACGCAGCCCCTCGGCCTCGGAGATCACCACACTGGTCGGCCGGGAGGGCAGTGCGGCGGCGTCCAGGAAGCCGCGGGCCGCGCCGGATCCCTCGTCGTGCACGGTGTCCGGAGCCTGCTCCACGGCGGTGATCCGGCCTCGGCACAGCCTCTTCGGCCGCCACGGTGCGAACCGCTCACGCTCGGTCGCCGAGCCCGCCGCGAGGGCACGGCTGACGGTGGACGGCACCAGGCAGCCGGCCAGGGCGGTGCCGTCCATGGGGTAGGCGGCGGCAACGGCCCAGCCGCCGACGGCCAGCACCAGAGGGCGTACCAGTTCCTCCACGCGGCTCCCCGCCGACTCGATCGTGATCACGTCCCCGTCGCAGGTGGCGAGGGCGAGCGGGGCCGGGGCCACCCCCGCGAGGGTGAAGACGGTCTGCTCCAGCAGGGGCAGGACGCGTCCGCAGCCGTCCCCGTCGACAAGTGGGAGCCGACACCGGGCGGCCGTCGCCAGGGCGATCAGGGCATTCTCGGCGGCGGTGTTGAGGGCCACGACCGCCTCCACGGGACGCCCGACGACGCGTTCAACCGCGGCGACGGCCTTGAGCGGCTCCACGCCCGTGGGGAGGTGCTCGGCGAGGGCTGCCGAGGCGCCGACCAGCGTCACGCAGACGCACAGACCGACCCCGCCGAGCCGCTCGGGCGGCAGCAGTGGCACCGGACCGTGTGCGGCGAGTTCGGCGCCCGCCCAGTCCAGGGCGACTCGGTAGGCGGATTCCTCCGTGCCTGCGGCGAGCACCCGTGCCCCCACCGCCAGCCGCCCCAGATCAGTGCTGGTCAGTATCGGCAGCGAGGGAGCCTCTGGCCGGGCGACGTTCATGCGGGCACTCCCGCTGCCGGCTGCCCCACCGCGTGCACCGTCACGCGGTGCACTCCGGCCGGCAGATAGGCGACCGGCGCGTGGCTGACGCTCTCGATGCGGGCCGAGGCGGGAGCCGCGCCCGCAGCCACCACGCGGGACAGGGCACGGTCGCATGCCGTGGCGAGCATCAGTTCGAACTCCGCACGTCCGGCCGCCGTGACGAGCCGCTCGGACGCGATGCGGCACACCGAGGTGGCGGCGAACCGGGCGGCGTCGGTCAGCCGAGCGCGTACGTCGGCTACGGCAGGCGGGGCCCCCATGTCACCCGCTCCCCCGCCGGTATGCAGGAGTACGGCACCCGCGACGCGCTCCAGCTGCCGCGCGGCGATGCGGGCGATGACGTTCGGGTCGGCCGGCAGCGTGTCACGGACACTCGGCCCCACCTCATGGATCACCGGGGACCCGAGGTGCACGGGAACGCCCAGCGGGCCTCGCCCCGGCCGCACGGAGCGCTCCGGGTCGCCGTCGTTGAGGGTGAGACAGCGGACTGAGCGGGCGCCGGCGTCGACCACGACCGCGTCGGCGACGCCCGCGCGGGCCGCGGCCCCACGGGCGGCGCAGGTCGTGGCGGGAGCGGTGGCGATCACCGGATGGCGCCGGAAGTATTCGGCGGAGATCAGACCCCCGTCGTCCCTGGCGAAGTACAAGGGCGCCGTCAGCCCGGCCGAGCGCAGCGCCCGGGTGGCCTCGACGGCCAGCTCCGTAGCCCAGCCGCCGAGTGCCGCGTTGACGACCGTGGCGTTCTCGCGTTCCCGCAGGCCCACGGAGCCGATCTCGTGCGAGAGGCTGATGGCCGCGCCCGGCACGGTGTCAGCGAGGGCGGCCGCGGCGTCCAGCTCGGGCCCTGGCTCCGCGGGCGCCCCGGCCGCGCAGACGGCGAAAGCCGAGATCTCCGCTTCCCGGGCGCGCCGTGCGAAGGCGGCGACAGCGTCTCTGTCCAGGGGCGCCGGCGGCCGTCCGGTCAGCGTGGCGCCCCCGGGGACTTGGGCGGTCAGCGCGTCAACGGCGGCCCGTGCCGACGCTGGCCAGTCGGCGAGCGGGGCGAGGGCCGGGTGACTGGTGGGCGCGATGCGCAACAGGGCGACCCGCTGCGGACGGGGGGACCGCCGGGCGAGATCGGTGACGAGGACGACCGACTCCGCCGCCGGGGCGAGGGGGCCCAGCTCCGCGAGGACGCCCCGTACCGACTCCGCCACCCCGGGCCTGCTGTCCACGACAGCCTCCGCCACGGTCCGCCCGTCGCGGTCGACGAGAACCGCCACGCAGGTGGCCCGCCCCAGGTCGATGGCAAGTCTCACGCCACCATCCTTCCACCGACGTCCAGGGCCCACCGATCCGCGCAGCGGGCCCGGGACGTCTCGCACTACTCCAGGTCCTTGCCCTCGGTCTCCGGCAGCGGCATCGCGCACAGCAGGGCCACGGCCAGGAAGGCCATGATGAACAGGATCGTCGACGAGTAGCCCGTTGCCCGGCCGAGGAGGTAGCCGACCACGGACGGGGCGAGCGAGGTGGCGCCCAGCTGCGCGGCCGTGGCCCACGCGTATCCCGTCGCTCGCAGCGACGTCGGGTAGAACTCGCCGTTCCAGGTGTTCCACACGCCCCATGCCCCCAGGCAGAAGAAGGACAGGGCGAAGTTGGCGACGTACATCTCGGTGAGGGTGTCCGCGTAGGCGAAGGCCACGCCGGAGAGGGCAGCCAGCGCGACGTACGGCAGGAAGACCTTCCTGCGTCCGAACCGGCCCGTCAGCAGCGACGCCGACACATAGCCGGGGATCATGCACACCGCACTCAGGGCGACGAAACCGAGGCTGGCGGACATGCTCAGCCCCTTGTCCTGCAGAAGGGTGGGCAGCCAGGTCTGCAGGCCCCAGTAGCCCCAGTTGAAGCTGAAGTTCACGACGAGCATCAGGAGCGTCAGGCGCAGCAGCCGACCGCGGAAGAGGTCGGTCGTCCGCCCCGAACGCCGCTGCCCGCCCGAGTCGTCACCGCCGGAGGCGAAGACCGTCCCCTCGGGCACGTCGGCTCCCAGCCGGCGCAGCACGGCGGCTGCCTCGGCATGGCGGCCGCGTTCCGCCAGCCAGTACGGGGACTCGGGCACCCAGGCGCGGATCGCGATGACCCAGACCCCGGCGAGTCCGCTCGCGAGGGCGACCACGTGCCAGCCCAGCCCGCCGAGGAGCTGCGTGGCCCCCACGGCAAGCAGCACACCGACGGGCCATCCGATGGACAGATAGACGGCGGCCCGGCCCCGCAGCCGGGACGGGAGCAGCTCCAGGAAATAGGGAAACGTGACGGTGTAGATGCCCGCGAGGGCGAGGCCCGATAGGAACCTCGTCACCATGAGCACGGTGAAGCTCGGCGAGAGCCCGCTGGCCAGGGCGAAAACGCCGTATGCGGCCAGCGACCACAGGCACACGCCGCGGCGGCCGATCCGGTCGGAGACGGGTCCCCAGACCAGACAGCCGGGGATCATCCCCAGCGCCACCGCCGACAGGGCCCAGCCGATCCGGCCCTCGCCGATACCAAAGGCGGTACCGAGGTCCCCGGAGACGTAGACCAGGGCCAGCTGTTCCCACGACTCGATGACGAACGCCATGAAGAGCGCGAACGCCGCGAGGAGGTGCGCGCGCCGGAGCGGCATGTCCTCGAACCAATGCCCGACCGGAAGCGGCTGCGCCGCCCCCGCCTGCTCCACTGCCCCTGGTCTCGCCTCGTGCACGGCACTCATCGACTGCCCTCCATGCCTCATCATCGGCCCTGTCCCTCCTGACTGAGGGGTGGCGGCACTCTAGGAAGCAGCCGGGAGGCGGCCATGTGCACCGCGCACAGGCGAGCCGCATGCGACCGGGCCGAATGCCCAGGACCGACCCGATCACGACGATCCCTGCCTTCGGGTGATCGCCGGAGCCGCGGGGCCTCCACGCGTCGTGCCCGGCGCACCGCTCGCCGCGCTCCGCTGTGCATGTGGCACAGCGGAGCAGCCCATGGCATGGGACATCGTGTGCGGCCGAAGCGGCGCTCACAGGGAAGCGGCGTGCTCATGAAGGATGGAAGGATCTCCATGACCCACTCGCACACGCGCGTCTCGGACGAGATGCAGAAGAATGCTCTCCCTCCGGTTCCGAAGAGCGGTGTGCCCTCATCCGGGGAGCCGGTCCGGCAGCGGAAGAACGACCTGTACCCGGACGTCTCCGACGAGCTGGCCGAGAGCATGAAGTCCGGCTGGGCCGACACGGAGCTCCAGGACCTGGAGCCCGTCGCGCAGGCCGCGCACACCGCCGCCCGCCGCGCCGCGCTCTCCGCGCGCTTCCCCGGCGAGCGCCTGGTGATCCCCGCGGGCAACCTGAAGACCCGCTCGAACGACACCGAGTACAGCTTCCGCGCCTCGACCGAGTACGCGTACCTCACCGGCGACCAGACCGAGAACGGCGTCCTGGTCCTGGAGCCCACCGGGGAGACCGGGCACACCG